>NZ_JACAPM010000040.1:0-96046 GCF_013385695.1 Pseudomonas sp. D8002 | reverse complement strand
CCCGCTCCCACACTTGATCTTCACAAGACCTTGCTACTCATTCGGCTTACTTAAGTAAGCCGGGATAAAACAATAAGAAAGGGATTCCATCATGCCCAGCGAACCGAATGGCGCTCCGGCGTCCGGGTCTTCCGTCGACTTTGAAAAGGTCGGCACCGAATACTTCCAACAACGGGAACTGAAAAAAGGCGCTGCCGGCTGGGTACTATTAGTCGGTCTCGGTGTTGCCTACGTCATCTCCGGCGACTACGCCGGCTGGAACTTCGGCCTGGCCCAGGGTGGCTGGGGCGGCATGTTCCTCGCCACACTGCTGATGGCCACCATGTACCTGTGCATGTGTTTCTCCCTGGCCGAACTGTCTTCCATGATTCCTACCGCCGGCGGCGGCTACGGCTTTGCCCGCAGCGCGTTCGGCCCCTGGGGCGGGTTCCTCACCGGCACCGCGATCCTTATCGAATACGCCATCGCCCCCGCCGCCATCGCGGTGTTTATCGGCGCCTATTGCGAGTCGCTGTTCGGCATTGGCGGCTGGATGATCTACCTGGCGTTCTACATCATCTTTATCGGCATCCACATCTTCGGCGTGGGTGAAGCGCTGAAGCTGATGTTTGTGATTACCGCCGTCGCCGCGATTGCCCTGGGTGTGTTCCTGGTGTCGATGATGCCGCACTTCAGTGTCGCCAACCTGCTGGACATCCCGGTGACCGAGGCCAAGGGCGCCAGCTCTTTCCTGCCCTTCGGTTATGTCGGCGTTTGGGCGGCGATTCCCTATGCGATCTGGTTCTTTTTGGCCGTCGAAGGTGTGCCACTGGCCGCTGAAGAAACCAAGAACCCCAAACGCGACCTGCCCCGCGGCCTGATCGGCGCCATTGTGGTGCTGACCAGCTTCGCCCTGCTGATTTTGGTGATCGCCCCCGGCGGTGCTGGCGCCTACGCGTTGATGGCATCGGGCAATCCGCTGGTGGAGGCCTTGTCCAAAGCCTACGGCGGCTCCACGTGGATGGGCCACTTCGTCAATCTGGTGGGCCTGGCCGGGCTGATCGCGAGTTTCTTCTCGATCATCTACGCCTACTCCCGGCAGATCTTCGCCCTGTCCCGCGCCGGCTACCTGCCGCGCAAGCTGTCGCAGACCAACAAAAGCAAGGCACCGGTACTGGCCCTGGTGATCCCCGGCATCATCGGGTTCGGCCTGTCGCTGACCGGCCAAGGCGATTTGCTGATCCTGGTCGCCGTATTCGGCGCGACCATTTCCTACGTGCTGATGATGGCCGCGCACATCACCTTGCGCATCCGCCGCCCCAAAATGGACCGCCCTTACCGTACTCCGGGCGGCATCTTCACCTCGGGCGTCGCCCTGGTACTGGCCTGCATCGCTGTTGTGGCGGGCTTTCTGGTGGATCCGCGCGTGGTGATTGGCGCGGCGATCATCTATGGAGTATTAATTGCTTACTTTGCTTTCTACAGTCGGCATCACTTGGTAGCAGGCACGCCGGAAGAAGAATTTGCGGCGATCCAGGCCGCAGAGGCCGCCTTGCACTAACTGCCATAAACCTCGACGCGGGCGCTTTACTCACATTCAGCCCGCGTCGACAAGGAGACTCTGTATGGCAAGCTTTTCCCACGCGGTCGGTGCATTGACCTACCGCTTCGACAGCCTCAAGGACGTGATGGCCAAGGCCAGCCCGGCGCGTTCCGGGGATTTCCTCGCCGGTGTTGCCGCGCAGAACGACGGTGAGCGGGTCGCGGCGCAAATGGCCCTGGCCAATATTCCGTTGAAGCACTTTCTCGAAGAAGTGTTGATCCCGTACGAAAGCGACGAAGTCACCCGGCTGATTATCGACACCCACGATAAACAGGCGTTTTCCGTGGTCAGCCACCTGACCGTCGGCGGATTACGCGATTGGCTGCTCAGCGACGCGGCCGACGAACAGAGCCTGCGCGCCCTGGCGCCCGGGCTGACACCGGAAATGGCCGCCGCCGTGTCGAAGATCATGCGCGTGCAGGACTTGGTACTGGTGGCGCAGAAGATCCGCGTCGTCACACAGTTCCGCGGCACGATGGGCCTGCGTGGGCGCCTGTCTACCCGCCTGCAACCGAATCATCCCACCGATGAACCGGCGGGCATCGCCGCGAGCATTCTCGACGGCCTGCTCTACGGCAACGGCGACGCCATGATCGGCATCAACCCGGCCACCGACAGCATCGCCTCGATCTGCGCGATGCTGGAAATGCTCGACGCGATCATCCAGCGTTATGAAATCCCGACCCAGGCCTGCGTGCTGACCCACGTCACCACCTCCATCGAAGCCATCAACCGTGGCGTGCCGCTGGACCTGGTGTTCCAGTCGATCGCCGGCACCGAGGCGGCCAATGCCAGTTTCGGCATCAGCCTGAGCGTGCTGCAGGAAGGCTACGACGCGGGCCTGAGCCTGAACCGCGGCACCCTCGGGCAAAACCTGATGTATTTCGAAACCGGCCAGGGCAGCGCCTTGTCGGCCAACGCACACTTTGGCGTCGACCAGCAAACCTGCGAAACCCGCGCCTATGCCGTTGCCCGGCATTTCAAGCCGTTTTTGGTGAACACGGTCGTAGGATTTATCGGCCCCGAGTACCTGTACAACGGCAAGCAGATCATCCGCGCCGGCCTCGAAGACCACTTCTGCGGCAAGCTGCTGGGCGTGCCCATGGGGTGCGACATCTGCTACACCAACCATGCCGAAGCCGACCAGGACGACATGGACACCCTGCTCACCCTGCTGGGCGTGGCCGGGATCAACTTCATCATGGGCATCCCGGGCTCCGACGACATCATGCTCAACTACCAGACCACTTCATTTCACGACGCGCTGTACGCCCGCCAAACATTGGGTTTAAAGCCGGCACCGGAGTTTGAACAGTGGCTGGCGAAAATGGGCATCTTCACGCAAGCCGACGGCAAGGTGCACTTCGGCAACAGCCTGCCACCGGCATTCCGCCACGCCTTGGCGCAACTGGGATGAAGAAGGAACCGCCCGTGCACATCGACACCCCGGAAAACAACGTGGACAACCCGTGGCTTGAGCTGCGGCGCCTGACCCCGGCGCGGATTGCCCTGGGCCGCACCGGCACCAGCATGCCTACCGGTGCGCAGCTGGATTTCCAGTTCGCCCATGCCCAGGCCCGCGACGCGGTACACCTGCCGTTTGATCATGCAGGGCTCAGCAGCCAATTGGCGGAGCGTGGCCGCGACAGCCTGCTGCTGCACAGCGCCGCCGTCGACCGTCACAGCTACCTGCAACGCCCGGACCTTGGGCGCCGCCTCAGTGATGAATCCGCCCAGGCCCTGCGGGACTATGCCGAAGCCAACCCCGGCGGCGTGGACCTGGCGGTGGTGGTGGCCGATGGCTTGTCGGCCCTGGCGGTGCATAAACATACGTTGCCTTTTCTTACACGCATGGAGGAACAAACCCACGCTGAAGGCTGGTCGCTGTCACCGGTGATTCTGGTGGAGCAGGGCCGTGTCGCCGTCGCGGATGAAGTCGGCCAGTTGCTCGGGGCAAAAATGGTGGTGATCCTGATCGGCGAGCGGCCGGGGCTCAGCTCGCCGGACAGCCTGGGGCTGTATTTCACCTACAACCCCAAGGTCGGTCTCACTGACGCCTACCGCAACTGCATCTCCAATGTGCGCCTGGAAGGCTTGAGCTACGGCATGGCCGCTCACCGCCTGCTTTACTTGATGCGGGAGGCCTGTCGCCGGCAGTTGTCGGGGGTCAACCTCAAGGATGAAGCGCAGGTACAAACCCTCGAGTCGGATGATCCCGACCTGATGAAAGGAAACTTCCTGCTCAGCCCACCGAAGGACTGATCCCTGCACGATTGCGCTTTTTCTCTGCTTTAGGCAGCATCGAGACACGGCCGCTTGTGTGGTCATACCCCATTTGGAAGTTGAGGCCTGGCATGCGGATTACTCAAGCGACCCTGGAACACCTGGACCTGTTGACCCCGCTTTTCGTCAAATACCGCGAGTTTTACGGCGCGCTGCCGTTTCCTGATTCGAGCCGCGCCTTCCTGGAAAAACGCCTGCGCCGCAAGGAGTCCGTGATCTACCTGGCGCTGGCCGACGATGACGACAAGAAACTGCTTGGCTTTTGCCAGCTGTATCCAAGCTTTTCATCGTTGTCCCTCAAGCGGGTGTGGATCCTCAACGACATCTACGTCGCCGAAGACGCACGCCGGCAGTTGGTGGCCGACAACCTGATGCGTACCGCGAAGAAGATGGCCAAGGAAACTCAAGCCGTGCGCCTGCGTGTGTCCACCAGCAGCGACAACCAGGTGGCGCAGAAAACCTATGAGTCCATCGGTTTTCGGGAAGACACCGAGTTCAAGAACTACGTGCTTGCGATCAGCGATGACTGACAACTATTAACCAAACCTCATACATCTGTTGTGGGAGCCCCCTCCCACACTGACGCTGTGTCTACAATCAGATCGAAGTCGCGACATTCCCCGCTACAAAACCAGCACGCTTTTCACAACTCTATCCGTATAATGCGGACCTTTCAGGGTCGTAAGAAATACGCCACAACCTTGTAGCCCTTATTACCCGAAGCCTCCGCACAGGCCCGCTGAGCCAGGCCATTCACACAGGTGCCCTCCATGGATTTCAACCCGCTCGACCTTATCCTGCATCTCGACGTGTACCTCGACATGCTGGTGAGAAACTACGGAGTGTGGATCTACGCCATTCTGTTCCTGGTTATCTTTTGCGAAACCGGCCTGGTGGTCATGCCGTTTCTGCCGGGTGATTCCTTACTGTTCATCGCCGGCGCTGTTGCAGCGGGCGGCGGCATGGACCCGATATTGCTGGGCGGCCTGCTTATGCTCGCGGCCATCCTGGGTGACAGTACCAACTACGTGATCGGACGAACGGCCGGGGAACGCTTGTTCAGCAACCCCAACTCGAAGATCTTCCGCCGCGACTACCTGCAAAAAACCCACGATTTCTACGACAAGCATGGCGGCAAAACCGTGACCCTGGCGCGCTTCCTGCCGATCCTGCGGACCTTCGCACCGTTCGTCGCCGGCATCGCCAAGATGCCTTACCCGCGCTTCTTCGGTTTCAGCGTGTTCGGCACCGTCCTCTGGGTCGGCGGCCTGGTAACCCTGGGCTACTTCTTCGGCAACGTGCCGTTCATCAAGAAAAACCTGTCGCTGCTGGTGGTGTTCATCATCCTGCTGTCGCTGGTACCGATGATCATCGGTGTGTTCCGCAGCCGCTTTGGCCGCAATTCCACCGAAGCCAAGCCGCAGTAACCTGCGATGTGGTCCCTCAGCGCCTGGCGTCGCCGGCGCCTGCTGGCCAAGCACCCGATTGCCGATGAAACGTGGCAGCGGGTGCGCCATCACCTGACGTTCCTCGACGGCATCACTGCCGAGCAAGACCAGTGGCTGCGGGAAGCCTGCGTGGTGTTCCTCGCCGAAAAACACCTCACCGCCCTGCCCGGCGTCGAACTGCACCAGGAACAGCGCCTGCTGCTCGCCGCCCAGGCACAGCTGCCGCTGATGAACCTTGGCGACCTCGACTGGTACCAGGGCTTCCACGAGATCGTGCTGTACCCCGACGACTTCCTCAGCCCGCAGCGCCATCGCGACGCCAGCGGCGTGGAACACGAGTGGGACGGCGAGCACAGCGGCGAAGCCTGGCAACAGGGCCCGGTGATCCTTGCGTGGCCCGGCGTACTGGCCAGCGGCAACTGGGAAGGCTACAACCTGGTCATTCACGAACTGGCCCACAAGCTGGACATGCTCAACGGCGACGCCAACGGCCTGCCACCCCTGCACCACGACATGCGCGTGCAGGAATGGGCCAGCGTCATGCAAAGCGCCTTCGACGACCTCAACCGCCAGCTCGACCGCAACCCTGACGCCGAAACGGCCATCGACCCCTACGCCGCGGAAAACCCGGCCGAGTTCTTTGCCGTCACCAGCGAATATTTCTTCAGTGCCCCGGATTTACTGGTCAGCAGTTATCCACAGGTGTACGAGCAACTGAGCCACTTCTACCGTCAGGATCCCCTGGCGCGCCTGCACCAACTGCAGGCCGGCGACGTGCGGTATCAGACGGAACGCCAAGCGCACTACGACGTCTGACGCATGGCATCGGCGTCAGAATATGCCTATAATCGCCGCCACTTTTAGGCCAATCCGGCCATGTTCCATGGCCAACTACGGGGGCAACGCCCAATGAGCTACAGCAAGATTCCGGCTGGCAAAGACCTGCCGAACGACATCTACGTCGCCATCGAGATTCCGGCCAACCACGCGCCGATCAAATACGAAATCGACAAAGACAGCGACTGCCTGTTCGTTGACCGTTTCATGGCCACCCCGATGTTCTACCCGGCCAACTACGGTTTCATCCCCAACACCCTGGCAGACGACGGTGACCCCCTCGACGTGCTGGTCGTGACCCCTTACCCGGTTACCCCAGGCTCGGTTATCCGCGCCCGCCCGGTCGGCATCCTGAACATGACTGACGACGGCGGCGGCGATGCCAAAGTTATCGCAGTACCACACGACAAGCTGTCCCAGCTGTATGTCGACGTGAAGGAATACACCGATCTGCCGCCACTGCTGCTGGAACAGATCAAACACTTCTTCGAGAACTACAAAGACCTCGAAAAAGGCAAATGGGTGAAGATCGACGGTTGGGGCAACGCAGACGCCGCCCGCGCCGAGATCCTGAAGTCGGTCGCCGCCTACAAAGGCTGATACCGCTATTCGCTCTGAAAAAGCCCCGATTAATCGGGGCTTTTTTTGTGGGAAAAACATAAACATCCGTCTACTTTAATAAACATATTTACAGCAATTGTTTAACTAGCTTAATCAACTAGCAGAATAGTCCTGCGATAAGGAAACACCTACATACAGCAACTCAACGCATGGTTTATTTGATCTGATTTTACGGCCAGTAAACTCTGCGTTTATGAATACATCAGGTGATCGCTTAAGAGCGCTATTACGGGAAGTTCATCTTTCCGCTTCCGACTTCGCCAAGAACCGCGATGTTACGCCTCAACACGTAAACAACTGGTTCAAACGCGGCGTCCCCATGGGCCGGCTCAACGAGTTCGCAGAATTGTTGTGCGTCACCAGCCGTTGGCTGCGCACAGGCGAAGGCCCCAAACATCCACCCGCCAACTACCTGCTGGAAGGATCCGATGCAGACACCTCCCACCGTATCGCCCGCGAGACCAGCGGCAACTACATCACCCACCCGGTCTCGGGCCCGGTAAAAATCGACGTGGAGATCCCCCTCCACCCCACCTTCACCTCGACCGAAAGCATCCGCCTCTCCCTGCACACCCTTGAAGCCATCGGTGTAAGCCCGGAGCGGGCGCTCGGGGCCTACATGGTCGGCAACAGCATGATCGACATCATCCAGGACGGAAGTACCCTTGCCATCGACTGTGGTCGCAAACAGATCATCGATGGCGAAATCTACGCGGTAGAGCACGACGGAATGCTGCGGATCAAATACCTCTACAACCGTCCAGGAGGTGGCCTGCGGATGCGTAGCCACAACAGCGCCGAGCATCCGGACGAGTTTTTGACCTATGAGCAGCGGCATGAGCAGAACTTTGAGATTCTGGGTTGGGTGTTCTGGTGGGCGACACTGAATAACCGCCGCCCGCCGGTGCCGCTGGATGCGCATTTATTGGGCTACGAAGGCTCTAAATCGGATCCGGAGCTGGGAAATTGAGGCGAATATGGGTATTATCCGCCGCACATTTGGCAGGGGGTTGGCGTGAAGCCGGTCCGCCCTGCCTGGCGATGCGGAGGAGTTCCCGCTGATGCCCCTTATCACCTGGGTGTGAGCCTGGGTGAACGATTTGAAGGCTGGTGAGGTTTACCAAAAATAAGCTGAACCAGTCCCCGAGAAGCCGGCCACAAGCCGGCTTTTTAATGCCTGGAAGAAATGCGCTACACCTGCCAGGCATCGAGCTATTTGAGAACGCGCCAACCGCTCCAAGGCACGCAAGCCGTCTTTTCCATCCTCAGGACATTCGCCTGATACGTCGCTAAAAGCCCGTTCCAAGAACACGTTTCGCATACCTGTCGTTACCAACGACATGACATCAAGACGTGTCGCAGAAATCAAAATATAGCGACACGTCGTGCACGCATGTTTACACTGACGCCACGAAAGGGCGCCCTGATGAGCCCCTCTTACCTTTAGACGGATAAGTCAAAGACCGAGCCCCATCCATGACCGCATCCCACCTTCCCTGGCAGGCTGACAAGCCCTACAACCAGCTTCCCACTTTGCCACCGGCAACTGTTCTGGAAACCCATGCAGTGCTCAAACGCTGCATTGAGGCCCGCACAGCCCTGGCCGAATTGAAGCAAGCGGCTGAGCTGATCCCTAACCAGACAATGCTGATCAACACCATTCCATTGCTGGAGGCCAAGGACAGCTCAGAGATCGAAAGTATCGTCACCACCACGGATTTGCTCTTTCAGCATGCTCAGGATGGAGATAGCCACGCAGACCCAGCGACCAAGGAAGCACTGCGCTACCGCAAAGCCCTGCAGAAAGGTTATAAATCGTTGGCCGACCGCCCACTCTCCACCGGTACTGCAGTCGAAATCTGCCGCACGCTTAAAGGCGTGAACATGGATATACGCCGGGTGCCAGGAGTCCAGCTAGCCAACGACCGAACCGGCGAGATCATCTATACCCCACCGGAAGGCGAAGATCGCTTACGTGACATGCTCGCCAACTGGGAGCGCTTCCTGCACAACGAGACCGACCTGGATCCATTAGTACGTATGGCGGTTAGTCACTATCAATTCGAAGCCATTCACCCATTCACCGACGGCAATGGCCGTACCGGGCGAGTGCTCAACACCCTGTACCTGATCCAGGAAGGCCTGCTGAATCTACCGATTCTCTACCTTAGCCGTTACATCATTGCCCATAGAGCCGATTACTACCGCCTGTTGCTTGATGTCACTCGCAAACAAGCCTGGGAGCCTTGGCTGCTGTACATGCTCAGCGCTGTGGAAGAAACAGCACGCTGGACTTGTGCAAAAATTGCCGCTATTCGCAGCCTGTCCGAGCACACCACCCAGTTTGTTCGTGAGCAGTTGCCGAAAACCTATTCCCGCGAGCTGGTAGACGTCATTTTCGAACAGCCCTACTGCCGCATCAGCAACGTCGTCGACAAACAGATTGCCCAGCGTCAAGCAGCCTCCCGTTACCTCAAAGAACTAGTCGCCATCGGCGTTCTGCAAGAGGTTCAGGTTGGCAAGGAAAAGCTCTTCATCCATCCCAAGCTGATGCAGTTACTCACTCGCGACAACAACGACTTCAAGCCATACGCCTGAGGGGAGAGCTTTACTCGATGACAATCGTCTGCCGGGATCTGCGCCCCTGAGCCGTGATGATTAGCATTTGGTCAGTAGGTTGCTGACCAAATGCATCGTTACCTCAGTGTCGGCTTAGGATCCTCACCTCGGCTGCAAGCAATCCAACGCCCTATCCACCACCACCTTCGACATCTCCACCAAATGCATCACCGCCCGCTGCGCGCCGTTCAGCGGCTCGGTCGACGCCTGGGCGGTCGCCACGGCGCAATGTAATAACTCGGCAGCATGGGCCAGGGCATCTTCGAAACTCAGTTCGTCATCGACGGTAAACGGGTTGGGTGAAGGCTGCGCGTCCGGCGCTTTAAGGTAGTGATCGATCACTCGACGCGAGGCATCAGTGTCGCGGAGTAAGGCTTTATGGAATGCGGGTGGATCGGGGGTAACTTTGACCATGGTAGAACTCCTAGCAGTGAGTTAAACCACTAACCTCTCGCGACTAAACGATCAGAAGGTGGCAGCTGTACGCAGGTTAGTCGACCGGCCGCTAGGCACCGGCGCACCCGAAGGTGCCCTGCGCACAGCCACCATAAAGTGCAGGCGATAAATACCTGGCTTTGAGATGGCGCTGTACGCCTAGCGTTGTCCGGGCGACTAAACCCGATCACTGAATATGCAGTGACGGAACGCAGACTAGTCGCGGGATTTTGCTGGCGCAAGCGCTTGGAATTCTCTAGGAAACGTCCTGCAAATGAAAGGGATCAGTCTTCCTGGCCATTCCCAATCACCGCCTCTTCTTGACTCTCCCCCTAAGGTCACACCTCACCCTGAACCCCCAACTTTCAGGATCCCCACCACCATGAGCCAACGCATCCTGGTCATCCTCGGCCACCCTTCCCGCACCAGCTTCTGCTCTGCCCTCACCGACACCTACATCACCGCGGCCAAAACCGCCGGTCACGAAGTGCGCGTCCTGCGCCTCGGCGACCTGACTTTCGATCCCATCCTGCACAACGGCTACAACCAAACCCAACCCCTGGAACCCGACCTGCTCAACGCCCAATCCGACATCCTGTGGGCCAATCACCTGACGTTTGTCTTCCCCATCTGGTGGGGTGGCATCCCGGCTTTGATGAAGGGCTTTATCGACCGAATTCTCCTGTCTGGTTTCGCCTTCAAATACCGCAAAGGCAAAGCCTTCCCCGACAAACTCCTGAAGGGCCGAACTGCGCATTTGCTGGTGACCCTGGACACGCCAGCGTGGTATTACAGGTGGTTCTACCGCATGCCCGCGCTGCATCAGATACGCAAGACAACGCTGGAGTTTTGTGGCATCCAGCCGATCAAGACGTTGCAATTCGGGCCGGTGCTTGGCTCTACGCCAGCACAGCGGGAACAGTGGCTGAAACAGGCCGGCGCACTCTTTGGGAAAAGGACTTTTCATGTACATCGGCAAAGCCGCGCAACTGTCGGGCACAACCATCAAGGCGATTCGTCACTATGAGGCCATCGGCCTGTTGCCGCCGCCGCAGCGGGAAGGTCGTTATCGAATTTACTCCACGCAAAGTGTCGAACTGCTGACGTTCATCAAGTGCGCCCAGCAGTTGGGTTTCAAGCTCAAGGAGTTGCAGGCGATTCTGGGTGGGCATCCTGGTGATGGGTTGCCCTGGGAGCTGGCGGACAAGGCAATCACCAACAAAAAGCAGGAACTGATGAAGCAAATCGAAGCGCTGCAGAAGATGCACGGGGGATTGGTCGAATTTGAGGCCAGTCTCAAGGACGCTCAGGGTCAATGCAACGCACCACCGAAAACGCCACGGCCGTCAATGAGCTGAACCGCTGTTTTACGTAGTACCGGGCAGCGGCTCGGAACAGAAAAAGCTTCGCAAGTAATGGAGTGGTTTCCGGCCGCACTGGGAAAGGTCCACTTCGAGCGCGATTGGCAATGGCGTGCTGGCGGGAAGTTGGACGGCGATTACCGGCGTGTGGGACGCCATCAAGCAAGTGCAGGAGATCTTCAAGGACGCCGGCAAGCTGTTTGAAAGCCTGGGGGCGACAGCCAGCGAATTGATGAGCTGGCGAGTACTGCGCCAAAGGTTATGGAACAGGCGATCCTGCTGGCCAGTGATGAGGCGGCGCTGTACCTGATATGCGCATCTGACTGGACAGTGAGCCGAATCGCTCACACAATCGGCTCACCAAATGAGCCGAATAAGCCTTCTATTCGGCTCACATACCGAGCATGCCTCCATGGATCACCCGAACTGGATCTGGCAACAACCCGACTGGCCGCACTTTCACTGGCAACCAGAGCGCCTCGCAGCGTTGTTGCGCGAGTGCACGCAGGCGCAAGGAAAGTTGCTGGGCATGCTCGGTTCGGTCAGCCAGGCACAGAGTTCGGAGAATGAACTGGATGCGTTGCTGCAAAACATTCTGACCTCCTCGGCAATCGAGGGTGAGCAGTTGAATGTGGGCTCGGTACGTTCCTCTTTGGCCCGGCGCCTGGGCCTGGAGCTATTGCAAGACGGCTCCGTGAGCCGGCGCAGCGAGGGTCTGGCTGACTTGATGCTGGACGCCACGCAACAGTTTGCTCAACCGTTTACCCTCACCCGTCTATTCAAATGGCATCGATGGTTGTTTCCCGCCGAGGAAGCCCGATTTTCCACCCACGGCTTGAACGTAGGCGCGTTAAGGGGGGATGAGCCTATGCAGGTTGTATCGGGAAGACTGGACCGACCCACTGTGCATTTCGAGGCCCCACCCCGCCAAGGACTGGAGCAGTCGCTGGACGATTTCATCGAATGGTTTGAAGCCAGCCGGAATCATGCGGCCCTTGACCCATTGCTCCGCGCAGGCCTGGCGCATTTCTGGTTCGTCACCCTGCACCCCTTCGATGATGGCAACGGTCGTCTGACGCGGGCTATTACTGACCTCGCGCTTGCCCAGGCGGAGAACCAGGCGATCCGCTTCTACGCCATGTCGGCAAGCATCCTTGAAGACCGGGCAGGCTATTACCGTGCACTGGAAACCAGTCAAAAAGCCACGCTGGATGTCACCGATTGGCTAGAGTGGTTCCTGCAAACCCTGCTTCGTAGCCTGCAGCAGGCGATGGCGCGGATCGACCGGGTGCTGGGTAAAACTCGCTTTTGGCAACGGCATCGAGACCACGCACTCAGCGCCGAGCAGACAAAAGTCTTGAATCGCTTGCTCGACGGCGGCGAGAAGGGCTTTGAGCACGGGATCAGCGCGGCCCAATATCAAGCGGTGGCCAAAGTGTCCAAGGCCACGGCGACCCGACATCTGGCCGATCTTCTGGAAAAAAACTGCCTGGTTCGGCTACCCGGCGGCGGCCGCAGCACCCGCTATCAAATCAACACTCAAGGCGATTAATTTTCAAGGCAAATCCCCCCACTCATTTGCCCCAATCCCCCATGTCTGCTAGTGTCGCGCCGGTTTACCGTCTACCGGAATAGCCGCCATGGCCCGCAAAAAAGTTGCACTCGATTTCGAACAATCCCTCGCCGACCTGCAAACCCTGGTCGAGCGTATGGAGAACGGCGAGTTGTCGCTGGAAGACTCGTTGACCGCATTCGAGCAAGGCATCGGCCTGACCCGCGACTGCCAGAGCGCCCTGGCGCAGGCGGAGCAGAAGGTCCAGGTGTTGCTGGAACGCGATGGGGAGTTGGCCGAAGAACCTTTCGATGCGGAACAGCCTGAATGATCGACGCTTATCAGGCCGGCAGCCAGGCCCGGGTCAATGCTGCGCTGGATCCGCTGTTTGTCGCGCCCAGCCCTGAGCTGAACCGCCTGTATGAGGCCATGCGCTACAGCGTGATGAACGGTGGCAAGCGCGTTCGCCCGTTGCTCGCCTATGCGGCCTGTGAAGCCCTCGGCGCCCAGGCGGAGGAAGCCAACGGCGCCGCCTGTGCGGTGGAGTTGATCCACGCTTACTCCCTGGTACACGACGATTTGCCGGCGATGGACGACGACGATCTGCGTCGCGGCCAGCCCACTACCCATAAAGCCTTTGATGAAGCCTGCGCGATTCTCGCCGGTGACGGCCTGCAAAGCCTGGCGTTCAGCGCCCTGCTGGACCCGCGCCTGAGCAGCGTCAACGCCGAGATCCGTCTGCGCATGGTTACCGCGCTGGCGCTGGCCGCAGGGCCTGCCGGCATGGTCGGCGGCCAGGCGATTGACCTGGGCTCGGTCGGTTTGAAGCTCGATCAACAAGCCCTGGAATACATGCACCGCCACAAGACCGGCGCGCTGATCGAGGCCGCCGTGCACCTCGGCGCCCTGGCCAGTGGTCGTGCCGAAGCTGCGCAACTGGCGGCGCTGCAAACCTACGCGCGGGCCATCGGCCTGGCGTTCCAGGTGCAGGACGATATTCTCGACGTTGAAAGCGATACCGCGACCCTCGGCAAGCGCCAGGGTGCTGATATCGCACGGGACAAGCCGACTTATCCTTCGCTTCTCGGGCTGGAAGCCGCCAAGGCGTACGCCCTGGAGCTGCGGGACCAGGCCCTGGATGCCCTGCGACCTTTCGACGCGGCTGCCGAGCCACTGCGTGACCTGGCGCGGTATATCGTCGAACGTCGCCACTGACAACAGCGGCCTTTTCCACCGCATATCAGCCAAGTTCGGCGCTCTGCGTGGGCAGTTTGCGATGCTTGAGGTAAACTGCCGCCTCTTCTATACCTATAACGATTCGCCTGATGCCCACGACGTTTCAAGAGATTCCCCGCAAGCGCCCGGCCACGCCCCTGCTGGACCGTGCCAACACGCCAGCCGGCCTGCGCCGCCTGGGTGAAGCCGAGCTGGAAACCCTGGCCGATGAGTTGCGCCTGGAATTGCTCTACACGGTCGGCCAGACCGGTGGGCATTTCGGTGCCGGCCTGGGCGTCATCGAGCTGACCATTGCGCTGCATTACGTATTCGACACTCCGGACGACCGGCTGGTGTGGGACGTGGGTCATCAGGCCTATCCGCACAAGATTCTCACCGGACGCCGCGAGCGCATGGCCACACTGCGCCAGAAGGATGGCATCGCCGCCTTCCCGCGCCGCTCCGAGAGCGAGTACGACACCTTTGGCGTCGGCCACTCCAGCACCTCTATCAGTGCAGCGTTGGGCATGGCGATTGCCGCCCGCCTGCAAAACAGCGATCGCAAGGCGATTGCGGTGATCGGTGATGGCGCGTTGACCGCCGGCATGGCCTTCGAGGCGCTGAACCACGCGCCGGAAGTGGACGCCAACATGCTGGTGATCCTCAACGACAACGACATGTCGATCTCGCGCAATGTCGGTGGCCTGTCGAATTACCTGGCAAAAATCCTCTCCAGCCGCACTTACGCAAGCATGCGTGAAGGCAGCAAGAAGGTGCTCTCGCGTCTGCCCGGCGCGTGGGAAATTGCCCGTCGTACCGAAGAATATGCCAAGGGCATGCTGGTTCCCGGCACCCTGTTCGAAGAGCTGGGCTGGAACTACATCGGCCCGATCGACGGCCATGACCTGCCAACCCTGATCGCCACCCTGCGCAACATGCGTGACCTTAAAGGCCCGCAGTTCCTGCATATCGTGACCAAGAAAGGCAAAGGCTTCGCCCCGGCGGAAGTCGACCCGATTGGTTACCACGCGATCACCAAGCTGGAACCGCTGAACGCCCCGGCCGCCGCGCCGAAGAAGCCCAGCGGGCCAAAGTATTCCGGTGTGTTCGGCGAATGGCTGTGTGACATGGCCGCCGCCGACCCGCGCCTGGTGGGCATCACCCCGGCGATGAAGGAAGGTTCCGACCTGGTGGCGTTCAGCGAGCGTTTCCCGCTGCGCTATTTCGACGTGGCCATCGCCGAGCAACACGCGGTGACCTTCGCCGCGGGCATGGCCTGTGAAGGCGCCAAGCCGGTAGTCGCGATCTACTCTACGTTCCTGCAACGCGGTTATGACCAGTTGATTCATGACGTCGCGGTGCAGAACCTCGACGTACTGTTCGCCATCGACCGTGCGGGCCTGGTGGGCGAAGACGGCCCGACCCATGCCGGCAGCTTCGACCTCTCGTACCTGCGCTGCATCCCCGGCATGCTGGTGATGACCCCGAGCGACGAGAACGAACTGCGCAAGATGCTCAGCACCGGCCACCTGTACAACGGCCCGGCGGCTGTGCGCTATCCGCGGGGGAATGGTCCGAATGCGGTGATCGAAAAGGACCTTGAGCCTATCGAAATCGGCAAGGGTATCGTCCGCCGCCAGGGCAGCGGCGTTGCCTTGCTGGTGTTCGGCGTGCAATTGGCTGAAGCCTTGAAAGTGGCCGAGAAGATCGACGCCACGGTGGTAGACATGCGTTTCGTCAAGCCACTGGACGAGGCCCTGGTGCGCGAGATCGCCGGCAGCCATGAGCTGCTGGTGACCATCGAAGAAAACGCCATCATGGGCGGCGCCGGTGCGGCAGTCAGTGAGTTCCTGGCACGGGAGAATATCCTCAAGTCGGTGCTGCACCTGGGCTTGCCGGATGTGTATGTCGAGCATGCCAAGCCGGCGCAGATGCTGGCCGAGTGCGGGCTGGATGAATCCGGGATTGAAGCTTCGGTTCGTCAGCGCATGGCCCTGCTGGGCCTGTAGAAACGCGATTAAAAATGTGGGAGCGGGCTTGCTCGCGAAAGCGCTGGGTCAGTCGACAGATGCATTGACTGACACTGCGCCTTCGCGAGCAAGCCCGCTCCCACATTTGTTTTATGCCAACTTCAAATGCTACGGACAGCCCATGAACCGCCTTCGCCTCGCCCTGCCCCTTCTGTTACTGCCCGCCACCGACCTGCTCGCCGACAGTTTCGAACGCGACCAAGCCCTCAAGCTGCCCGACATGGTGATCAGCGCCAACCGCCAGGTCCAGGCGCGCAACGACAGCAGCGCCGCCAACACCGTCTTCACCCGCGACGACATCGACCGCCTGCAACCCACCAGCGTGACCGACTTGCTCAGCCGCGTGCCCGGGGTGCAGGTTTCACAGGCCGGTGGCCGTGGCAGTCTGGCAAGCGTCTACATTCGTGGCACCAAGTCGGCCCAGAGCCTGGTGCTGGTCGACGGCCAGCGCATCGGCAACTCGACTTCCGGCGACAGCAACCTGCAGCACCTGAACATCCAGCAGATCGAACGCGTGGAAGTCCTGCGTGGTTCGCGCTCGGTGATCTACGGCAGCGATGCGATTGGCGGGGTGATCCAGATTTTCACCCGGCGTGGTAACGAGTCCGGCCTGCAACCCCGCCTGCATGTGGGATTTGGCAGCAACCAGACATGGGAACGCAGCCTGGGCTTGTCCGGCGGCGATGCGCAAACCCGCTTCAACCTCGGCGCCAGCCTGGATGACACGGCCGGAATCAATCGCACGTACGACTCCTATCCCAGCGACCGTGACCATGACGCCTATCGCAACCAGGCCATCAGTTTCAGCCTGAGCCATGCCTTCAACGATGACCTCGAAGCGGGTGTGAACGTGCTGGATAACCGCGGCAAAAGCGAATTCGACAACCCGTTCGGTCGCTTCGATTCGACCACCTTCCAAAGCTTCCAGCAAAAGCCCTACACCCACTTCACCGTGAGCAGTGTCAGCACCTATGTTGACGCGCGTATCAATGACACGTGGAAGTCCCGGCTGGAAGCGGGCCACAGCGAAAACCGCGAAGAAACCCGGGACAAGCTCAGCACCGAACGCAGCGTGTTCAACACTTACCGCAACTCACTGAATTGGCAGAACGACCTGACCCTCAATGAGCAGAACAGCCTGATCCTGGGCGGCGACTGGTACGAGGACCAGGTCAACAGCAGCACAGCGTTCGCCGAAGACAGTCGCTGGAATCGAGCGGCGTTTATCCAGCACCGTTTTCAAGCCCAGTCCTTTTCCACCGAACTGGGCCTGCGTCGCGACGATAACCAACAGTTCGGCGGCCACAACAGCTGGAGCGGCACCTTCACCCTGCCGCTGAACCCGGACAATGATCTGTTGCTGAGCTACAGCGAAGGCTTCCGCGCGCCTACGTTCAACGACCTCTACTACCCGGACGAATTCGGCTTCAAAAACAGTAACCCGAACCTCAAGCCCGAGACATCGAAAAGCTACGAAGTGCAGTGGCGCAGCCAGCTCAGCGACAGCAGCCGACTGGAAGCCTCGCTGTACCGCACCGATATTCAGGACGCGATCGTGTTTGCCAGCAACGGCCCGCAAAACGTCAGCGCCGCACGCATCAACGGCTTCGAGGCGGCGCTCAAGCAAGAACTGTTCGGCTGGCAAAGCAGCCTCGCCGTTGCATTGATCGACCCACGCGACCGCGACACCGGGCGCACACTGGCGCGTCGAGCCCGGCGCACCCTGAGCCTGGACCTGGATCGCCAATTCGATCAATTCGGCGTCGGTGCCAGCTGGCAAGCGGTCAGCAGCAGCTACGACGATGCGGCGAACCAGCAACGCCTGGGCGGGTATGGCTTGCTGGGGCTACGGGGCAGTTGGGCGGTGAACCATGAAGTCACGCTGGAAATGAAGCTCGATAACCTGCTGAACAAGGACTACAGCCGGGCGCTGTATCAGTATCAAGGCCAGCAATATGGCTATCGGGAAGAAGGCCGGGCACTGATGTTCGGGGTGACCTGGACGCCGGAACTCTAAGTCGCCTGCACCGGCCTCATCGCGGGCAAGCCCGGCTCCCACAGGGGACCGTGCTTATCCAGACGACTCGGTCAAATGTGGGAGCTGGCTTGCCTGCGAAAGCGGTCTCACAGCCCCGGAGCAAGAACCTGACACAACCGCGCCACCGCTTCCAGCATCTGCCCGCTGGGCCGTTCCAGGCCCTTGTCGGGCACCAGCAGCAAATGCCCGTTCGCTACCGCCGCCACCTGGGGCCAGGCCTTCCAGGCATCCAGCTGCGCTTGATCGCCCGCCAGAATCACCTCGGGATTACGCTGCAACACCGACTCAATGCTGACCTGCGGTGCCGGTAATTTCAGGTCATCGAACACATTGCGCGCGCCGCACACACTCAGCGCATCGCTGATGATCTGCCCGCCACCCACGGTGTACAGCGGCTGGTTCCACACCTGATAAAACACCCGCAACGGCTCGGCCCGGTGATAGCGTGAGCGCAACTCGGCCAAGCGCTGACGCAACTGCGCGGCCAATTGCCGGCCGGCGTCATCCCGCCCGAGTTGCCGGGCAATGGTTTCGACCTGTGAGGTGAGTTGTTCGAGGCTGTGGGGTTCGGCGACAAATACCGGGATGTTCAGGCGTTGCAGCTGTTCACGCGGGCCCGGGCCGACGCTGCCGGGCCAAATCAGGATCAGGTCGGGCTTGAGGCTGAGCAGCCGTTCCATGTCCAACTGCCCGTAGTTGCCCACAGACGGCACGTTCGCCAACGCCTGTGGCCGCTCGCCGCCATCCAGCACGCCCACCAGTAACTCGGCCGCACCCAGCTCAACGACGATTTCAGACAAGGAAGGCGCAAGGCTGACCACCCGCTCAACCGCCGCAGCCTGGGCCGCGACTGCCATCAACAACACCGCCAGCCAGACGCGCATCAACCCAACTGGCGCGGGATGCGGTAGAGGTAGAACAGCACCAGGGTCGACAATGCCAACAGAAACAGCGGCACCGCTTCCAGCCCGACAAACACAGCCAGCGCGCCGACCCAGGCCGGCAGTGCAGCCACCAGCAACGCCACACGACGGCGGGCCGCGAGGGTGATCCAGGCAGCCGGTTCTTCAGGGGTATCGAGGGCTTTGCCGGTGGCGATCAGCGCGTGTTTATAGCCGTGAAAGTAACGCAGGCTGACAAACATCGAGGCTACGCCGGCGATAAAAAACGGCATCGCCAGCACCGGCAGCAGAGGCTCGGCCTTGCCAAACACGAGGTTGATCACAAACAACGGCGCCAGCGCCAACGCCAGGTATTGCCACCAGTTAAACGACAGTCGCCGCTTGACCTGGCCGCGCGTCACGCCCGGTCGGCCTCGCCCTGGTGCTCGTTGCCCATCATGTGGTCGAGCTTGCTGGCCTTGGTGGCCAGGTAGAGCTTGTTGTGCGGGTTGTGGCCGGTGTGCAGCGGCACGCGCTCGGCGACGGTGATGCCCATGTCGGTCAAGGCTTTGACCTTGCGCGGGTTGTTGGTCATCAGCCGCAGGGATTTGACGCCCAGGTGCTGGAGCATCGGCAGGCAGATCCCATAGTCGCGCTGGTCAGCGGCAAAACCGAGGCGCTCGTTGGCTTCCACAGTGTCGGCGCCGCCATCTTGCAGCTCATAGGCGCGGATCTTGTTCAGCAGGCCAATGCCACGGCCTTCCTGACGCAGGTACAGCAACACGCCACGGCCTTCGCGGGCGATGGCCTGCAGGGCGGCTTCCAGTTGCGAGCCGCAGTCACAGCGCTGGCTGAACAGCGCATCGCCGGTCAGGCACTCGGAGTGCACGCGACCGAGGACCGGGGCACCGTCCGCCACGTCACCGAGGCTGAGAACAACGTGTTCGCGCCCGGTGGCTTCTTCGAGAAAGCCATTCATGGTGAACGTGGCAAAAGGGGTTGGCAGCTTGGAAGCGGCGACGAAAACGACGGGCACCTTGTGCTCCTGATTTCAGATTTCACAGGGGAGGGATTGTAACAGTAGGTTCCTACAGACGCTTAAGCTGAATTATCGCTAATAAAGATCAATAGGTTCGATTGGCCTTCAGCTTGGTTCTATGCCTTTCAGAAATGTTGATAGCCACGAATGGCCGGCGTGACGTCCTGGCCAGACGCATCCAGCAGGGTAACGCCCTGCCCCGCCTCGACCCGGCCGATTACATGGACCGGTACACCGGCGGCCAACAGCGGCGCCAGTTCGGCGGGCGGCAAGGTGAACGCCAGTACGTAGTCGTCCCCCCCGCTCAACGCGGCCACCCGGGCATCCGCCTCACCGACGAACGCCAGCAAGGCGGCGGACAACGGCAGTTTTTGCTGCTCGATCAACAAGCTGACAGCCGACGCCTTGGCGATATGCCCGCAATCAGCTAAAAGGCCGTCGGAAATATCCATGGCAGACGTGGCCTTGCCCCGCAACGCCAAGCCCAGCGCCAACTGCGGTTGCGGCGACCAGTAATGGGCCAGCAGCGGCTCGGCGATAGCCGCCTCCGCCGTGCGCTGCCCCAGGACCAGCGGCAAGGCGCCCGCTGCGTTACCCAGCTCACCGCCCACACACAGCAAGTCGCCAGGCCGCGCGCCGCTGCGGGTCAAGGCCTGGCCCGCCGGCACCCGGCCAAACACGGTCATGGTCAGGCTCAGCGGCCCACGGGTGGTGTCGCCACCCACCAGAACCACGCCACAACCCTGGGCCATGGCGTTCAAGCCCTGGGCATAGCGTTGCAGCCAATCGGCATCAACCGTCGGGGTGGTGAGGGCAAGGGTAAACGCGAGGGGATTGGCGCCCATGGCCGCCAGATCGCTGACTGCCAGGGCCAGCGAGCGCTGGCCGAGCAGAAACGGATCGCAGGGGTCGGCAAAATGCACGCCGGCCACCAGGGTATCGGTAGAAATCGCCAGCTGTTCCCCGGGAGGAACAGCCAGCAAGGCGCAGTCGTCGCCAATCCCCAGTGCAATGCCTTCGCCGCCCTGCGCACAGGGCGCGGCGGCGAAGTAGTTGCGGATCAGCTCAAACTCGCCCATTGCGTCAGCAAGCGCCAGTTAGCGCTTGTACGCCTTCACTTCGGCTTCACGCAGGCGCGGGGCCAGCTTGTCGAGCACGCCGTTGACGAACTTGTGACCGTCGGTGGAACCGTAGACTTTCGCCAGTTCGATCCCTTCGTTGATCACAACGCGGTAAGGCACGTCGACGCGCTTGAGCAGTTCCCAGGTGGACAGGCGCAGTACGGCCAGTTCAACCGGGTCCAGCTCTTCGATCGCCAGGTCCAGGCACGGCGTCAGTGCAGCGTCGATCTCCGCCAGGTTGGCCGGAACACCGTGCAGGATGTCGTGGAAGTAGCTGGCATCGGCCGCGCTGAAATCGTTGTCGACGCGAAACTGCGCCTCGATTTCGTTCAGCGAGGTTTTCGCCATGTGGCGCTGGTACAAAGCCTGGGTCGCGAGCTGGCGGGCCGAACGACGCTTTTCGCTTTTCGATGGCTTGCCGGCGTCTGCCGGGCGCGGGTCCTGGGGGTTGAACTGATCGCTGTCGTCGCTAATCACTTGGCCTCCAACTGCGCCAGCAGGCTGACCATTTCCAGGGCGGACAGGGCAGCTTCAGCACCTTTGTTGCCGGCCTTGGTGCCGGAACGCTCGATGGCTTGTTCGATGGAATCAACGGTCAGCACGCCAAAGGCGACCGGCACGCCGAACTCCATGGACACCTGGGCCAGGCCCTTGGTGCATTCGCCAGCCACGTATTCGAAGTGCGGAGTGCCGCCACGAATGACCGCGCCCAGGGCGATGATCGCCGCGTATTCACCCTGCTGTGCAACTTTCTGCGCAACCAGTGGAATTTCGAAGGCGCCAGGAGCGCGGATGATAGTGATGTCGCTTTCGCTCACACCGTGGCGAACCAGGGCATCCACGGCACCGCTTACCAGGCTTTCAACCACGAAGCTGTTGAAGCGGCCAACCACCAGGGCATAGCGGCCTTTGGGGGCGATGAAGGTACCTTCGATGGTCTTCAGGGTCATTCGACAAATCTCTTAAAGAGCCGGGACGCGCTTAGTGCGCGCCCCTCAGTGATATTTGAACCGCGAACAAGGGGCAAACAACGCCGGCCTTTATTCGGAGGGCACGTATTCTACTACTTCCAGGTCGAAACCGGATATGGCATTAAATTTCATTGGCGCACTCATCAGGCGCATTTTGCGCACGCCCAGGTCCCGCAGGATCTGCGAACCGGCCCCGACGATGCTGTAGGTGGTCGGTTTTTTCACCGGCGCGTGGTCGGCGGTTTCGCGGATATGCGCCAGCAGCACGTCGCCATCCAGCGGATGGCCCAGCAGCAATACAACACCGCTGCCGGCCTCGGACACCGCGGACATCGCGGCCCGCAGGCTCCAGCGCCCCGGCTGCTTGACCATCAGCAGGTCCCGCAGCGGGTCCATGTTGTGCACCCGCACCAGGGTCGGCTCTTCAGCGCAGATGGTGCCCAGGGTCAGGGCCATGTGCACGTCGCCTTCCACGGAATCGCGATAGGTCACCAGGTTGAACTGGCCCAGTTCGCTGTCCAGCGGCTGCTCGGCAATCCGCTGAACGGTACGTTCGTGGATCATCCGGTAGTGGATCAGGTCGGCAATGGTGCCGATCTTGATGTTGTGCAGCGCGGCAAATTCTTCCAGCTCGGCGCGACGGGACATGGTGCCGTCGTCGTTCATCACTTCGCAGATCACACCGCTCGGCTCGAAACCGGCCATGCGCGCCAGGTCGCAGGCCGCTTCGGTGTGGCCGGCGCGAGCCAGGGTGCCACCCGGCTGGGCCATCAGCGGGAAGATGTGGCCAGGGCTGACGATATCTTCGGCCTTGGCGTCTTTCGCGGCAGCGGCTTGTACGGTGCGGGCGCGGTCAGCAGCGGAGATACCGGTGGTGACACCGGTAGTGGCTTCGATGGACACGGTGAACTTGGTGCCAAACCCGGAACCATTGCGCGGCGCCATCAACGGCAGCTTCAACAACTCGCAGCGCTCGCGGCTCATCGGCATGCAGATCAGGCCACGGGCGTGCTTGGCCATGAAGTTGATGTGTTCCGGCTGGCAGCACTCGGCGGCCATGATCAGGTCGCCTTCGTTCTCGCGGTCTTCGTCATCCATGAGGATGACCATCTTGCCTTGGCGGATGTCTTCAACCAGTTCTTCGATGCTGTTGAGCGCCACGCGGCACCCCCTTGGGTCAGGATTTAAGGTAGCCGTTAGCGGCTAAAAAACTTTCAGTGATGTTCCCGGCGGGCCCTTGAAGAGAGTCAGACTCTGCGGCCTTATCGCCCAACAACAGGCGCTCCAGGTAACGGGCAAGCAAGTCCACTTCCAGGTTCACCCGGCGACCCGGCTGGTACGACGCCATGATGGTTTCGCTCAGGGTGTGGGGAATGATGGTCAGTTCAAATTCGGCGCCATTCACGGCGTTCACCGTCAGGCTCGTGCCGTCGACGGTGATCGAGCCTTTGTGGGCGATGTACTTGGCCAGCTCTTTCGGTGCGCGAATGCGAAATTCCACGGCACGCGCGTTTTCGCTGCGGGCAACCACTTCGCCGACCCCGTCGACGTGGCCGCTGACCAGGTGCCCACCGAGACGGGTGGTCGGGGTCAGGGCTTTTTCCAGGTTCACCGGGCTGCCGCTCTTGAGGTCGTTCATCGCGGTGCAGTCCAGGGTTTCCCGGCTGACATCGGCGGCAAAGCCGTTGCCAGGCAATTCGATGACGGTCAGGCACACACCGCTGACGGCGATGCTGTCGCCCAGTTTGACGTCGCTCAGGTCGAGCTTGCCGGTTTCAACCAGCAGGCGTACATCGCCGCCTTTTGGGGTCATTGCACGGATGCTGCCGATGGATTCGATAATGCCGGTGAACATGCCGTTCTCCTGAAGACGTGGCGCAGGCCAGGAATTATACGCTCGCTGATGGCAGAGGGATGGCAGTGACTCTCCAGTCATCGCCAACAGCGCGCATTTCAGTGATCTTGAGTTGGGGGGCGTCGGCCAGTTTCTCAAGCGGCCAGTCCAGCAAAGGCCGGGCGGCAGAGCCAAGAAACTTGCCGGCGACGAATATCACGTACTCGTCCACCAGCCCTTGCTGGGCGAAGGCACCCGCCAGGCTTGGGCCGGCTTCCACCAACACTTCGTTGACACCACGGGCCGCCAGGGCCACCAGCGCGGAACGCAGGTCGACCTGGCCGTCGACACCCGGCACCACCAGGCACTCGGGGCCTGTGGGGTACTGGTTGTCCGGCGTCACGCAGGTGATGACCAGCGCGGGGCCAGCCTTGAAGAACGGCGCATTCAGCGGCACCCGCAGGCGGCCGTCGATCAGCACACGCAGCGGCGGACGGGACATCGCCAGGGCGGTGGTTTCTTCATCCAGGCCCAGCTCGGCGGCGCGCACGGTCAGGCGAGCACCATCGGCCAGCACCGTGTCGGCGCCGGTCAGCACCACACTGGCCTGGGCACGCAGGCGCTGCACAGCGGCACGGGCGGCCGGGCCGGTGATCCATTGGCTTTCGCCGTTGGCCATCGCGGTGCGACCGTCCAGGCTCATGGCCAACTTGACCCGCACAAACGGCAGGCCATGCTCCATGCGCTTGAGAAAGCCCGGGTTAAGCGCCCGCGCTTCGTTTTCCAGCAAGCCGCTGTGGGTCTCGATCCCGGCCTGGGCCAGGCGGCGCATGCCACGCCCGGCGACTTCCGGATTCGGGTCCTGCATCGCTGCCACCACACGGGCCAGGCCGGCATTCACCAAGGCATCGGCGCACGGCGGTGTGTGCCCGTGGTGGCTGCACGGTTCAAGGGTCACGTAGGCCGTGGCGCCCCGGGCTTTGTCGCCCGCTGCCCGCAGGGCATGGACTTCCGCATGGGGTTCGCCGGTGCGCACGTGCCAGCCTTCGCCGACAACCTGCCCGTCACGCACGATCACGCAGCCAACCCGGGGGTTGGGGTGGGTGGTGTACAGGCCCTTGCGCGCCAGTTCCAGGGCACGGGCCATGTAATGGGCGTCGAGTACCGCTTGTTCTGCCGAAGGTGGGTTCATTCTTTTACCGGCTCACGGGCCAGGCGGTCGATCTCTTCGCGGAACTCGTTGAGGTCCTGGAAGCGTCGATACACCGAGGCGAAACGGATATAGGCGACTTCGTCGAGCTTTTGCAGCTCGCCCATCACCAGTTCTCCAACCACCAGGGATTTGACTTCGCGCTCGCCGGTGGCGCGCAGCTTGTGCTTGATATGCACCAGTGCCGCTTCCAGCCGCTCGACACTCACCGGGCGTTTTTCCAGGGCGCGCTGCATTCCGGCGCGCAGTTTTTCTTCGTCGAAAGGCTGGCGACTGCCGTCGGTCTTGATCAGACGTGGCAATACCAGTTCGGCGGTTTCGAAGGTGGTGAAACGTTCACCGCAGCCAGAGGCCAGGCATTCACGCCGGCGACGCACCTGTTCGCCCTCGGCGACCAGACGCGAGTCAATGACCTTGGTGTCGTTGGCACCGCAGAAGGGACAGTGCATGGTGGCAGGCAACAAAAAATGGGAGGGCCATGGTAGCGCATCCCTGTGGCAAGACAAGCCATAGCCTTTACGGTATATAGGCTGACTATTATGTTTCATATTTTTTAAGCCACGGATTTTGTCCTTTCTGGAGCCGTACATGCAGTTACGACCACTTGTTTTGCTCACGTTGCTCGGTTTTCTGGTCGCCTGCAGCAGCCATGCCCCAAAACCTGCGGCGCCGGCTCCGGCACCGCAACAAGAGAAAAAACTGCCGGGTGTGGAAGAAGATCTCGGCCCGTTGCCCGCCTACCAGCGTGAGGTCAGCGGCCAATTGAACGGTATACCGGCGGGTGCCGAAGTCGAACTGGCGCTGCTGGTGATCGACGACCGTTCGCGCCCGCAACAACTGCTGGCCAGCAGCGTGCTGATCGGCAACAACAAGCCCCTGGCCTTCCGCCTGCGCTTCAACCCGCAAGCGTTCCCGGCGGGCGGGCGCGTTGAATTGCGTGGTCGCGCCAGCCAGTCCGGCCAGTTGATCCTGCACCTGCCGCCGGTGCGCATCACCCAGGCGATCACCCAGACCACCGGGCCGCTGCAACTCGTTCCCGCACCATGACGCCACCGCTGGACCTGCAACGCGCACTGAGCGAACTGATCGGCGACGCCCAACTGGTGCCCTGCCCGCTGCCGGGCACCGAGTTGTCGCTGTGGTTACTGGACGCCGACAACATGGACCGCGCCTTCAGCCCCGAAGAAACCCGGCGCATCCTGCATGAGCCGCCGTACTGGAGCTTTTGCTGGGCCAGTGGCCTGGCGCTGGCGCGATACCTGGCGGCCAACCCCGAGTGGGTCGCGGGTAAGCGGGTGCTGGATTTCGGCGCAGGTTCGGGTGTTGCCGGGATTGCCGCGGTAAAGGCCGGAGCGCTGGAAGTGGTGGCGTGCGACCTGGATCCGCTGGCCCTGGCTGCCTGCCGGGCGAATGCCGAACTCAACGGCGTAACACTGGGCTATTCAGAAGACTTCTTCACCGAAGCCGACCGGTTTGACCTGATCCTGGTCGCCGATGTGCTGTACGACCGGGCGAACCTGCCGCTGCTGGATCAATTCCTGACACGCGGCCGCGAAGCGCTGGTCGCCGATTCCCGGGTTCGGGACTTCCAGCACCCGGAGTATCAGCGCCTGGGTATCCTCGACGCCCTGACACTGCCCGACCTGGCCGAGCCGTGGGAGTTTCGCAAGGTGAGCCTGTACCATTCGCAGCGATAGTCGCGCCTATCAAACCCGCAAATCTCCAGTAACAGATGGGCTAAGACAGTCTTCAGCGTAGCGTGGAAAATGGCCGCCTCTCGCACGCTACCTGGACGACCAAACGGTATGCCAAACCCCCGATTTGCATCCGTCGCCTCTTGCTCAAAAAGCTTGCAAACGTTACCGCTACTGCCTAATCTTTGCCGCAATACACCCGCCATGCCTCTGGTCGCGCAAGTGACTAAGCACAAATTGTGCGGGTTTTTTATGCCTGGCGTTTTTTGGGCATGAGAACGTTCGACAAACCTGCCATTGATGTCCCCTCCCAGATAGAACTGCTCAAACAACGTGGCTTGCTCATTCAAGATGAAGCTCGTGCGCAGTGTTTCTTGCAGTCCGTCAGTTTTTTCCGATTGAGCCCCTACATGCGCCCTTTTCAGCAATCGGGGGATGTCGATCATCGATTTCGCGATGGCACAGGTTTTCGTCAGCTAACTCGACTCTACGACTTTGACCGCAGGCTTCGATTGTTGAGCATGGATGCCATTGAACGCGTGGAAATAGCGACCCGCTCGATGATCAGTAACCATATGGGGCCCAACTATGGCAGCCATTGGTATACCGATATCGGAATGTTTCAACAGGCATTTGACCACCAACGCCTACTCGCAACATTGCAGTCCAAGCAATGTGCCGCTATCCGAGACTATGAGCGCGAATGCCTGCGAATAGATCGGTTGCAAGCCGAAAGCGGTCGCAAAGCCCATCTCAAACGCCAGAGAGCAAAAGAGAGTTACGCCCGACACTACCCCACCACCTACGACCAACCACCACTCATGCCCGGCTGGGCAATGCTGGAAGAACTCACACTCGGCGACCTGTCCCACTCAAAGCGATGGGTTTTCCTCAAGACTGGTACCAGGACCCTTTCTGGCATCCTGTACGCGCTTAATCGCGGCATAGCTTCCGGTCGCCTCCTCCAGTCTTTATAGTTGCCCCATTCCTGCTTTCTTCGAGATTCCCCATGAGTGAGCCCACGCCGTACATCTTCGATGCCACCACCGCCACCTTCGATCAGGCGGTGATCCAGAACTCCTTCGAAAAACCCGTGCTGGTGGATTTCTGGGCCGAGTGGTGCGCGCCGTGCAAGGCGTTGATGCCGATGCTCGCGCAGATTGCCGAGAGTTATCAGGGTGAGTTGCTGCTGGCCAAGGTCGATTGCGATGCCGAGCCGGACGTGGTCTCGCGCTTTGGCATTCGCAGCCTGCCGACCGTGGTGCTGTTCAAGGATGGCCAGCCAGTGGATGGGTTTGCCGGTGCGCAGCCTGAATCCGCCGTGCGCGCGATGCTGGAGCCCCATGTGCAGATGCCACCACCGGCGGCTGCCGATCCACTGGAGCAGGCCCAGGCGCTGTTTGCCGAAGGCCGTATCACCGACGCCGAGGCCGTGCTGGTCACCCTGCTTGGCGAAGACAACACCAACGCCGCCGCGCTGATCCTGTACGCACGCTGCCTGGCCGAGCGCGGTGAACTGGGCGAAGCGCAAACCGTGCTCGACGCGGTCAAGAGCGATGATCACAAGGCCGCACTGGCCGGCGCCAAGGCGCAGATCACTTTCCTGCGCCAGGCCGCCGACCTGCCGGACGCCGCAGACCTGAAAGCCCGCCTGGCGCAAAACCCGCAGGATGACGAGGCGGTGTACCAACTGGCCGTGCAACAACTGGCGCGCCAGCAATACGACGCCGCGCTGGATGGCTTGCTCAAGCTGTTCATCCGCAACCGCAGCTACAGCGAAGGCCTGCCCCACAAGACGCTGCTGCAGGTGTTCGAACTGCTCGGCAACGATCATCCGCTGGTCACCGTGTACCGCCGCAAGCTGTTCGCCGCGCTGTATTAAGCCTTACTCGATCCAACTGTACAGCGGCGTATCCCCGCCGCTGGCTACCTTGACCTTGGCGCTATGGCGCAGGCGCACCAGCAGGCGCTTGCCCGCCGAGGCGCTGCCGGCCAGGCCTTCCAACTGATCAAGCAATTCCAGGCCGTTGAGTTGCCCGGCCTTGCGCAGTAAATCCTGGGCGGCCTGCCACAGGCTCTCGTCCAGGTTACCCGCCGCCGGCGTCACTACCGGTTCCGCACTCGGGGTTTTGCTGGCCTGCAACTGCGCGCCCAGCCGGGCCCAATCGCCGTCATCCAGCTCCAGGGTCAAGTCCACCGGCAGGTCACCGACGGTTCCACGAATTCTCAACATCGCACTTACTCCCGCACTTTTCTGACGAGCATGCTCCCACGCGTCTTGCGCTACGCCAAGCAGGCGGTCAAACTCCTCGCAAAATTGTTATAAGATCACATAACAAAACTTTCATCTTTGTCCGGGAGCTCCACCATGCGCCGTTTGCTGCTCGCTTTGCCGTTTGCCCTGTTGCCACTGGCCATCGCCCAGGCTGCCGACGAGCACGACCATGATCACGAGCACGGCAGCCTCGGTGCCCACGAACACGGCGTGGGTCGCCTCAATGCGGTGCTCGACGGCCAGGCCCTGGAGCTGGAACTGGACAGCCCGGCGATGAACCTGGTGGGCTTCGAACACCTCGCTACAACGTCCGCCGACAAAGCCAAGGTCGCCGCTGCCCGCAAACAACTTGAACAACCTTTGGTGCTGTTCAGCCTGCCCAAGGCCGCCGGTTGCGTGATCAGCACCCAGGAACTGAACAGCCCGCTGTTCGGCGACAAGCCTGAAGCCGACCACGATGAAGACGATGACGACCACGCCACCGATGGCAAAGGCGCCGCCGCCCACGAACATCACCACGACCACAGCGAAATCCACGCTCACTACCAGTTCACTTGCGCCACGCCGACCGCCCTGAGCAACCTCGACCTGACCCAGGTGTTCAAGACCTTCCCCGCCACCCAGAAAATTCAGGTACAACTCATTGGCCCGAGCGGCCAGCAGGGTGTGGAAGCGACGGCCACAGCAGCCACCCTGAAATTCTGATGTAAACACCACACTGTAGGAGCTGGCTTGCCTGCGATGGCATCACCGCGGTGTTTCTGGAGCACCGCGGCGTCTGCATCGCAGGCAAGCCAGCTCCTACAGTTGATCGGTGTCATCATCCAAATCGAGCCAGACCACTGACCTCCCTATGACCCAAGCACTTATCGAACTGTCTGACCTGGGCTTCAATTGGCCCGGTCACCCACAGTTGCTGGACATCCCCACGTTCCGCCTGGAGCCGGGGGAAACCCTGTTCCTCAAGGGCCCCAGCGGCAGTGGCAAGACCACCCTGCTGGGCCTGTTGGGCGGTGTGCAAAAGCCCAGCCGGGGCAGCATTCGCCTGCTGGGCCAGGAGCTGACCGAACTCTCGGCCGGCGCCCGCGACCGTTTCCGGGTCGACCACACCGGCTACATCTTCCAGCAGTTCAACCTGTTGCCGTTTCTCTCGGTGCGCGAGAACGTCGAGTTGCCCTGCCACTTTTCAACGTTACGGGCGCAGCGGGCAATCCAGCGTCACGGCAGCGTCGACCAGGCTGCCGCGACCTTGCTCGCCCACCTGGGCCTGAAGGACAAGAGCCTGCTGGAGCGCCGCGCCGACTCCCTGTCCATCGGCCAACAACAACGGGTGGCCGCTGCCCGTGCGCTGATCGGCCAGCCGGAGCTGGTGATCGCCGACGAGCCGACCTCGGCCCTGGACTACGACGCCCGGGAAGCCTTCATTCAGTTGCTGTTCGCCGAATGCCGCGAAGCAGGCGCCAGCCTGTTGTTCGTCAGCCATGACCAGAGCCTGGCGCCGCTGTTCGACCGCAACCTGTCGCTGGCCGAACTCAATCGCGCCGCCACGCCCGCAGAGGTTTGAGATGTATTTGTTTCGACTAGCCATGGCCAGCCTGGCTAACCGCCGCTTTACCGCGATCCTCACCGCCTTCGCCATCGCCCTGTCGGTGTGCCTGTTGCTGGCGGTGGAACGGGTACGCACCGAAGCCCGCGCCAGCTTCGCCAGCACCATCAGCGGTACCGACCTGATCGTCGGCGCGCGCTCCGGCTCGGTGAATTTGCTGCTGTATTCGGTGTTCCGCATCGGCAACGCCACCAACAACATTCGCTGGGACAGCTACGAGCACTTCGCGGCCAACCCGCAGGTAAAATGGGCGATCCCGATTTCCCTTGGCGACTCCCACCGTGGCTACCGCGTGATGGGCACCAACGAATCCTATTTCGAACACTATCAATACGGCCGCCGGCAGAACCTGGAACTGGCCAGCGGCCGCGCCTTCGCCACCGATCCATTCGAAGTGGTGCTCGGCGCCGAAGTGGCCGACGCGCTGCATTACAAGCTCGGCGACAAGCTGGTGCTGGCCCACGGCGTGGCGGTGGTCAGCCTGGTCAAGCACGACGACAAGCCCTTCACCGTGGTCGGCATTCTCAAGCGCACCGGCACTCCGGTGGACCGCACACTGCATATCAGCCTCGGGGGCATGGAAGCGATTCACATCGACTGGCACAACGGCGTGCCGGCCCAGGGCAAAGGCCGGATCAGCGCCGACCAGGCTCGCAACATGGACCTGACGCCCCAAGCCATCACCGCGTTCATGCTCGGTTTGAACAACAAGATTTCCACCTTCGCCCTGCAACGGGAGATCAACGAGTTCCGTGGCGAGCCGATGCTGGCGATCCTGCCGGGCGTGGCGCTGCAAGAACTGTGGAGCATGATGGGCACGGCTGAAAAAGCGCTGTTCGTGATCTCGCTGTTCGTGGTACTGACCGGTTTGATCGGCATGCTCACCGCGATCCTCACCAGCCTCAACGAGCGCCGCCGGGAAATGGCAATCCTGCGTTCGGTGGGCGCACGGCCCTGGCATATTGCGACCTTGCTGATCTTCGAAGCCTTCGCCCTGGCATTGTCGGGCGTGATCGCCGGCGTCGGGCTGCTGTATGTGTGCATCGCCGCGTCGCGCGGGTATTTGCAGGCCAATTACGGCCTGGACCTGCCGCTGTCGTTGCCGAGCGAATATGAATGGACTTTGTTGGGCGGTATTCTCGTCGCAGCCCTGCTGATGGGCAGCGTGCCGGCCTGGCGCGCCTACCGGCAATCGTTGGCCGACGGCCTGTCGATACGTTTATGAGGAAGCTGTTGATGCGTCGCGTCGTGCTCGCACTGTTACTGCTGGTGGCCCTGCCCGTGTGGGCTGAAGACCAGCCCAAGGACCTGTCGTGGCAGGAGATGATCCCGCCGGACGCGCCGCCGGAAATCCCCAACATGAAACCGCTGCACGACTTGTCGGGCATGGCCGATGCGTTGTCGGTGGAGTCAGCGCCGGCCGCCAAGCAGGACCTGCCCAACGCGCCGGTCGTACAAAGCCTGGACGGCAAGCACATCCGCCTGCCGGGTTATATCGTGCCGCTGGAAGTCAGCGAGGAAGGCCGCACCACGGAGTTCCTGCTGGTGCCGTATTTCGGCGCCTGCATTCACGTGCCGCCACCGCCGTCGAACCAGATCGTGCATGTCAAAAGCGAAGTCGGCGTGAAGCTCGACGAGTTGTATCAGCCGTACTGGATCGAAGGCCAGATGCAGGTCAAACCGTCCAGCAGTGAACTGGCCGATGCCGGCTACCAGATGGATGCCGACAAGATCTATGTGTACGAGTTGCAGGAATAACCCGTGATTGCGCTTTCATTGAGCTGAGTCAAAAGCTCGAACGTTACGATCTTTACCATTGGACACAAGCAATTAATAACGTCCTTTGGAGCTCCCATGAACAAGTCCCTGCTCGGCGCGTCGCTTGTCGCGCTCGCCCTCGTCGCCCCTGTTGCCCACGCTCACGAAGCGGGTGACATCCTGATTCGCGCCGGTGCCATCACCGTCAACCCGAAAGCGGACAGCAGCAGTGTCAAGGTTGACCAGGGCCCGCTGGCCGGGACCAACCTGGGCGGCAAGGCGACCATGAGCAGCGACACTCAACTGGGTTTGAACTTCGCCTACATGTTCACCAGCCACTGGGGTATCGAACTGCTGGCGGCCACGCCGTTCGAACATGATGTGAAGATCAAGAACACCGCCCTGGGCGCTGCCAACGGCAAGCTCGGTACGCTGAAGCACCTGCCACCGACCCTGAGCGTCGTGTACTACCCGCTGGACAGCAAGTCGGTATTCCAGCCGTACATCGGCGCCGGTATCAACTACACCTGGATCTACGACGAGCACGTCGGCAGCCGCGCCGAGCAGGCCGGCTTCAGCAACTTCAAGGCGGAAAACTCCTGGGGTTGGGCGGCGCAGATCGGTGCGGACTACATGATCAACGACAAGTGGATGATCAACGCCCAGGCGCGCTACATCGACATCAGCACCAAGGCCACCGTGGACAACAACGCGCTGGGCCAGGGCACTCGGGCCAAGGTCAATGTGGATGTTGACCCGATGGTGTACATGGTCGGTATTGGCTACAAGTTCTAGGTTCTACCCAAGGCCCTGTTGTACAGGGCCTTTTTTGTGAGGCTTCCCCTGGAGGCAAGCGCCAATCAGAAGCCAGGCACACGCCCGTGTGCTGCGATTCAGGCTTCAGCCAGGAGTTGGCGAACTTCAGCGATGACCAAGTCAATGTTGAACGGCTTTTTCAACACCGCATTGAACAAGTCCGACCGCTCCATACCAATATGTGCCTGGGCTCCGCTGATCAGAATGATGGGCAAGTGTTTGACTGCCGGCAGAGCACGAACCGCTTCGGCAAACTCCTGGCCATCCATGACCGGCATCATGAAGTCGGTGATGATCAACGCTGGCCGCTCGCGCTCCAGGACCTCGAGTGCTTTCTGGCCATTGCTCGCTTTTACGACCATGTACCCCTCATCCTCCAGCGCATAGCCGAGAATGTCAGCGATCAAATACTCGTCGTCGACGACCAGGATGGTGGTCATGTCAATTCAACCCGAATCAGAGACTTAGGACGTTGAGCCCGGCAGCGAAGAATCATTAGGGACAGCCAATGCATTTCTTGATGCCTTCTTCAGGTCAACGCCGTTTTCATGGATTACCACTTCAAGAAGCGAAGGATCGTAGAAGCTATCTCGTACCTTAAGAATCGAAAGCATTCTTCTTAGTTCAGATTGAATCTCGAAGAAACGCATCAGCAGCAGGTTATCGACAATACTGGACAGGTCCGGAGTCGGAGAACTGACCTCCGAACCAAAAACGTCACGCATCTCCCATGAGGCAAATACCGTTACGCCACGGGCACGAAGCTCGCTCATCAGGGCGCTGTAGAAATCAGTGATACGTGCCGGGTTTGTCGACACTCGGGTCATGCCGCTCAAGCTGTCGATGAACAGGCGCTTGATGCCCTTTTCCTCAACTATTTTCAGCAGACGTGCGCCGAGACCGTCGAGCAGGCCTTCTGTCGTGGGTTGCCAGGCAAGACTCAGCGCACCAATTTCTTCCATACCCTTGATATCAATACCCAGCGATTGGCCTTTGAGGCGTAACCGCTGCGGGCTTTCATAAAAACCGAAATGCAGGCCCGGCGCTTCCACTGTCGACTCAGCGAGGAACCGGAGCCCCAATGTGGTTTTCCCGACGCCGGAAGGCCCCATGACGAGGGTAACGGAGGAACTGTGCAGGCCACCGCCGATGATGGCGTCCAGCGAACCGATGCCGCTGGTGATACGCGTCAGATCAGCACTGTCAGGTAAAGACGGATGGCTGTAGAGGCTTTCCAGACGCGGATAAACCACCAGGCCATCGTCGGTGATTTCACACTCGTGCAATCCGGTCAGTGCACCACTGCCCCGAGTCTTGCGCAATTGAATACGGCGCACTGAACGGCTGCCGTGAAGCTCTTCACCCATCTCGATCACACCATCAACCATGGTGTGCTCAGGACTGCCGTCGTCCAACCGGGAACTGGTGAGAAACAGCACCGTACAACCGGCGAACGCAGCGTGCCCTTGCAGCTCGGAAATGAATTTCTTGGTGTCGATGGGCGAGTCAGCCTTGGAGCGTGCATTGAGCAAGCCGTCGACCACTAACACGGTGGCCTTCTGGCGACTGATCTCACGCCGAAGCAGCTTGACCACTTCATCGAGACCGTCGTTCTCAAGGGTGTCAAATGCACTGACGAACTGAATTTCGGCCCCCACCCGGGAAACATCAAAGAAGTTCAGGGTCGAGAGGAACTGAAATAAACGGTCGTGGGACTCGGCCAGCAACGTGGCCACCAGTACTCGGCCCCCGTTGCGCGCATGATTGAATCCCAGTTGATTGGCGAGGATGGTTTTACCCGATCCTGGGCGCCCCTGGATAATGTAGGAGGCACCTGCGACTAGCCCGCCCTTGAGCAGAGCATCCAGCCCTTCTATTCCGCTTTGAAGGCGATTTAGCTTTTCCACAATGCAACCCTGATGTGAACAACAGGCTCTTAAGCCGAAGGTTTACGATGCTAACTCCATTTGTGCAATCGGGCTATCCACTCATCCCGTTCAAGCGCGGGGCAAATAAAGCGTGAACGTACTTCCCTGCCCCAGACGACTCTCGACCCTGACCTCTCCCCCCGACTGTTTGGCAAAACCCAATACCTGACTGAGCCCCAGCCCACTTCTCTGGCCTTTGCCTTGGGTGGAGAAAAACGGTTCAAAGATTCTATCGAGGCTGAACGGAGCGATACCCGAGCCATTGTCTGTGATGGACACGGCAACAAAACGCCCCTTGATAAGGGGATAGCCATCGGACGCAGGGATAAGGTCCATCGACTCAACACGGATGACCAGCTCCCCCTTATCCATCATGGCGTCGCGGGCGTTCATGACCATATTGAGAATGGCCGCTTCAAACTGTCCTGGGTCGACGTGAACAACGCAGGGTAATTCTGCGGACTCGATGCGTACGTGGATGCCTGTGCCAACCCGCACAGCAATCGTATCGGCCATGGCCAACGTGCTTGAATTGACGTCCAGCGGTGCGGGATGCAGGGCTTGCCTGCCAGCGAAGGACAGCAATTGACTGGTGAAATGAGAACCACGCTCCACCGCCTCGGAAATGGCTTCCACCAGGCGCAGCCGCCGCTCTTCCGATACGGAAGGACGCTTCAAAAGATCCGCTGAAGAACGTATCACCGTCAGCAGATTATTAAAGTCATGAGCCACTCGGCCTGTTACCCGCCCCAGCGCGTCCATCTTCTGCGACTGAAGTGACTGCTCTTGGCTCACATCCTGAACGGTTCCCGTCATCGTGACGGGTAGACCATCATCGGCATAACGGGGTCTTGCGCACACGTGCAGCCAGCGAGTTTCACCGATTGGCGTGATGACACGGTAGCGAACGTCGTAGTCGCCACGTTGAGCGATTGAGCGATCCCACGCTTCGGCCACTCGACGCTTGTCTTCGGCGTGCACCAAGCGCTGCATGTGTTCATAGCTGAACGGTACGTGAGGTTCGAGTCCGAATTTGAGGCGGCAAGTGGCTGAGGTCTTCAGCTCGCCCGTCGTCAAATCCAGGCGCCATATACCAAGCCCGGCGGCACTCAAAGCGAACTGCAGGTCGTGCGCTTCCTCATACACATCATCGTGAGGCGGCGGCGAACCATTCACCGGAGAGTTTGTTGCCATGATGGGTAGGGCTCCTCTTTTAGGCTGCCCATGGCTGGATGGGCGAAGTCTTCTTCTGAATGCAGACTTTTGCTTTTGCTGAACGAGCCGTAAGCACAATCAATCCCTATTGGCATGGATGACCGGGCGCACCAAAGGTTTCAAATTTTTCGTATGCCGTGGCGCATCCGACTTGCCAACACATATCACTTTTAACCGTTCGCGCACCGCCACAAAAAAAGGCGCCTGTTTCAGGCGCCTTTTTTATGTTTGACCGTGTCGATAGAACCGGTCGAGCAACGCCGGCAGCCCGGCCCGCCATGCCCGTGGCTTGATGCCGAAGGTGTGGAGGATTTTCTTGCAGGCCAGCACCGCGTGTTGCGGCTCGTCGGCTGCATCCGGACGGGCGGCGTGGGCCTGGGCGGTCGGAGCTTCCACGGCCAGCGGGTGGAAGTTGCGCGCTTCGGTCAGGATCGCCTGCCCCAGCGCCAGCGGGGTAGTCGCTTCGTGGCCGGCATAGTGATAAGTGCCCCACAACGGCGCGGCGCAATCCAGTTGCTTAAGCACCGAAATGATCACCCGCGCGGCATCGTCCACCGGCGTCGGGTTGCCCCGGCGGTCGTCGGCCATCAGCAGTTCGTCAGGTTTTTCGGCACGGGCCAGGAAGCGCCCGAGGGTGCCGTCGACGCTGTCATCCAGCAGCCAGCCGAAACGCAACAGCACGTGCTGCGGGCAGGTGGCGCGTACGCTCTGCTCGATGCGCCACAACGCCTGGCCTCGCAGGCCCAAGGGCACGGGTTCGTCTTTCTCGCTGTAGGCGGTGGCGCGGGAGCCGTCGAACACCCGGTAGCTGGACGGTTGCAGCAGGGTGATGCTGTGGTGCTGGCACAGTTCAGCCAGGCGCTCGATCGCATATTCCTGGGCGGCCAGGCGTGTCTCGCTGACCGTCTCCGCCTGAAACCAGTCGAAGTAATAGGCGAGATTGATCAAGGCATCGGGACGGGTGTCGTCGAGCAGTTGCGTGAGGCTCGCGGCATCCCAGCCGTCTTGGGGCGGGCGCGGGGCGAGGAAACCGATGTCTTCCTCCGCACCGAGGCGAATCAGCGCCTGCCCGAGGGCATTCCCGCCGCCCAGTAACATAAGGCGCATTCGCATAGATTGAGCAGGCCCGGTCTGTTTGGAACGATGGTTATTATCGACAGGCTTGTGAGCCATGCCGTTGGCATTTGCCAGAATCGTTGCATTTTGCGGGTTTGTAGCGCAACCGTCACTTATAAAGTGCGCCGCCGATTGCGGCCGGGGGGTTTAGGTAGAGAGAGCCTTTTTATGGCCAGGGAGCATGCAGTGGCCAGGGGCCTTGCAGTGGTCAGCGAGCTTGCTGTGGCCAGGGAGCTTCTTGTGGCGAGGGAGCTTGCTCCCGCTGGAGTGCGCAGCGCTCCCGCTTTTTTGGGGCCGCTACGCAGCCAGCGGGAGCAAGCTCCCTCGCCACAGCAAGATCCCTCACCACAGGGAATGCATCCCGGGGTTGCAAGTTGCCGGGGCCGGCCGCATAAATTGGGTATGAACCTTCCTGAATCAACGGACACGGTCTTGAACGGTTTCCACCCCGCCGTCAGCACCTGGTTCCGCAGCACGTTCCCGTCGGTGACCGCCGCCCAGGCCCAGGCGTGGCCGCTGATCCGCCAGCGCCGCTCCACACTGATCGCCGCGCCCACCGGCTCCGGCAAGACCCTGACTGCCTTTCTCGCGGTGCTGGACGATCTCGTGCACCAAGGCCTGGCCAATGGCGGCCAACTGCCAGACCAAACGCTGGTGGTCTACGTCTCGCCCCTGAAGGCTCTTTCCAACGACATCCAGATCAACCTGCAAACCCCGCTGGCCGGCATCACCGAGCACTTGCAGCGCCTCGGCCTGCCACCGCTGGCGATCCGCACCGCCGTGCGTACCGGCGACACCCCACAGAAAGACCGCGCCCTGATGCGCAAGCACCCGCCGCACATCCTGGTCACCACCCCGGAATCGCTCTACGTGCTGCTCGGCTCGGATTCCGGCCGGCAGATGCTTGCCAGCACCCGCACGGTGATCGTCGATGAGATCCACGCCATCGCCGCCAGCAAGCGCGGCAGCCACATGGCCCTGACACTGGAGCGCCTGCAGGGTTTGTGCAGCGAACCGCTGACCCGCATCGGCCTGTCCGCCACGCAAAAGCCCATCGAGGCGGTGTCGCGCTTTCTGGTGGGCACCGGCCGGCCTTGCGAGATCGTCGATATCGGCCACGCACGCCCACGGGACCTGGATATCGAAGTGCCGCCGGTGCCGCTGTCGGCCGTCATGGCCAACGACGTGTGGGAGCTGGTCTACGACCGCCTCGCCGAACTGGCCAGGCAACACCGCACCACGCTGATTTTCGTCAACACCCGGCGCCTGGCCGAACGCCTGGCCCGGCACTTGAGCGAGCGCCTGGGCAAAACCGCCGTCGCCGCCCACCACGGCAGCCTCGCGAAGGAAATGCGCCTGGACGCCGAACAACGGCTCAAGGCCGGTGAGCTGCAGGTGTTGATCGCCACTGCGTCGCTGGAACTGGGGATCGATATCGGCGATGTCGACCTGGTGTGCCAGATCGGCTCGCCCGGCTCGATCAACGGTTTTCTGCAACGGGTCGGACGCTCCGGGCATCAGGTCGGCGGCACGCCCAAGGGCCGGTTGTTCGCCACCACCCGTGACGACCTGATCGAATGCGCCGCCCTCCTCGACTGCGTGCGCCGGGGCGAGCTGGACACCTTGCTGATTCCGGTTGCGCCGCTGGATGTGCTGGCCCAGCAGATCATCGCCGAAGTCAGCTGCCAGGAATGGCAGGAACAGGCCCTGCTGACGCTGATCCGCCGCGCCGCGCCCTACGCCGAGCTGGATGAACGTCACTATCAGGCGCTGCTGCAAATGCTCGCCGACGGCTACAACGGGCGCCAGGGTCTGCGCAGCGCCTACCTGCACCGCGACGCCATCACCCGCACCCTGCGTGGCCGGCGGGGCGCCAAGCTCACCGCCGTGACCAGCGGCGGTACCATCCCCGACAACGCCGACTACAGCGTGCTGCTTGAGCCGCAAAGCCTGAACATCGGCAGCGTCAACGAAGACTTCGCGGTGGAAAGCATCGCCGGGGATATCTTCCAGCTGGGCAACACCTCCTACCGCATCCTGCGAGTGGAACCCGGCAAGGTGCGGGTCGAGGATGCCCACGGCCAGCCGCCGACCATTCCGTTCTGGCTCGGCGAAGCACCGGGGCGAAGCGCGGAGTTGTCGTTTGCCGTGGCGCGTTTTCAGGGGCAACTGGACGCGCTGCTGGGCGCCACGCCGGGTAACCTGCAACCGGCGCTCGATTGGCTCACCGGCACCCTCGGCCTGAACCTGGCCAGTGCCGAACAACTGCTGGATTACCTGGCGCGGGCGCGGCTGGCGCTGAGCGCGCTGCCGTCCCAGGACACGTTGATCATGGAACGGTTTTTCGACGAGTCCGGCGGCACCCAATTGATCATCCACACGCCGTTCGGCAGTCGCATCAACCGCGCCTGGGGCCTGGCGCTGCGCAAGCGGTTTTGCCGCACCTTCAACTTCGAACTGCAAGCCGCCGCCAGCGAGGATGCGATCGTGTTGTCGCTGTCCACCAGTCACAGCTTTGAGCTGGACGAAGTGTGGCGCTACCTGAACAGCAACACGGCCGAGCACATCCTGATCCAGGCGGTACTGGATGCACCGCTGTTCGGCGTGCGCTGGCGCTGGAATGCCGGGGTGGCCCTGGCGTTGCCGCGCTACACCGGTGGGCGCAAGGTGGCGCCGCAGATCCAGCGCATGAAGAGTGAAGACCTGATCGCCAGTGTGTTCCCCGACCAGATCGCCTGCCTGGAAAACCTCGCCGGCGAGCGCGAAGTGCCCGAGCATCCGCTGGTGGAGCAAACCCTCGACGACTGCCTGCACGAAGCCATGGACAGCGAAGGCTGGCTGACCCTGTTGCGGCGCATGGAGCGCGGCGAAATCCGCCTGATCAGCCGTGATCTGCCGGCGCCGTCGCCACTGGCAGCAGAGATTCTCAGCGCCCGCCCCTACACCTTTCTCGACGACGCTCCGCTGGAGGAGCGCCGCACCCAGGCCGTGCTCAACCGGCGCTGGAGCGACCCGCAAAGCACCGATGACCTTGGTGCGCTGGATGCCGAAGCGATTGCCGGTGTGTGCGAGGAAGCCTGGCCGGCGCCCAATGGCCTGGACGAGATGCATGAAGCGCTGATGAGTTTGGCGTGCATTACCGAATCGGAGGTCACGGCGCAGTGGGCCGAATGGCTGCAAGCCCTGGCCGACGGTGGGCGCGCCAGCCGATTGCAGAGCGGTACCGACCAGGCCGTTTGGGTCGCTCTGGAGCGCTTGAGCTGTTTAGCGGCGATCTACCCGAATGACCTGCCGCTGTTGCCCGGTTTCGATGAGCCCTGGACCTTCGATGAAGCCTTGGTGGAAGTGCTGCGGGCGCGCCTGAGCGGCTTCGGCCCATTGACGCTGATCGAGATCGCCGCGCCCCTGGCCTTGCCGGTGGCCGACGTATCACAGGCACTCGCGCGGCTGGAGAGCGAAGGCTACGTGCTGCGCGGCCGTTTCAGCCCCGGCGCCAGCGCCGAACAATGGTGCGAACGTCACCTGCTGGCGCGCATTCACCGCTACACGGTCAAGCGCCTGCGCCGGGAAATCGAGCCGGTGGCGTTGCAGGATTTCATGCGTTTTCTGTTCGACTGGCAGCACCTGTCGAACGGTACCCGCGGCCAGGGCAGCGCCGTGTTGCCGCAGATCGTCGCGCAGCTGGAAGGGTGCGCCGCAGCCACTTCGGCCTGGGACAGCGATTTGCTCAGCGCACGAATCAAGGATTACGCGCCCCACTGGCTGGACGATTTGTGCCGCAGCGGCAAAGTGGTGTGGACGCGCCTGAGCAACAAGGCCGGCGCGACGGCCCTGCGCAGCACGCCAGTGGTGCTGTTGCCCCGCAGCCAGGTGCCATTGTGGAGTGGACTGACCGAAGCGCCGGACAGCACCGAGCTGTCGCCCAAGGCACAGAAAGTTCATCAGGCGCTGCGGGAAAACGGCGCGCTGTTTTTCGATGAATTGATCCACGAAGCCCATCTGCTGCGCAGCGAACTGGAAACCGCGTTGCAGGAACTGGTGGGCGCGGGGCTGGCGAACGCCGACAGTTTTGCCGGCCTGCGCGCCCTGACCACGCCGGCGAGCAAACGTCAGGCCCGCAGCAGTCGGCGCGGGCGTGGCGCGTTTGTCGGCGGGATGGACGATGCCGGGCGTTGGGCCCTGGTACGGCGGGCGCCGGTGGCGGACGGCACACGTCCGGGGGCTCACTCGGCCGAGACGCTGGAGCATGTGGCGATGACCTTGCTGCGCCGCTACGGGGTGGTGTTCTGGCGCCTGCTGGAGCGCGAGGCGGACTGGCTGCCCAGTTGGCGGGAATTGCTGCGTACGTTCCACCGGCTGGAGGCCCGGGGCGAGATTCGGGGCGGGCGGTTTGTAAGTGGTTTGGCGGGGGAACAGTTTGCGTTGCCGGAAGCGATTCCGCTGCTGCGGGAAGTTCGGCGGCGGCCTCACGATGGAAGCTTGATTGCCGTGTGTGGGGCGGATCCGCTGAACCTGGTCGGTACGCTGCTGCCGGGTAGCAAGGTGCCGGCGTTGAGCGGCAATCGGTTGGTGTACCGGGATGGATTGCCGGCGGCGGTGGAGATTGCCGGCAAGCAGCAGGTGTTGCTGGAGTTGGATCAGCAGGAGGCCGGGTTGGTGCGGGAAAAACTGATCAGACACTGACTTGTGCAGCGCCCGTAATGACGCCTTCGCGAGCAAGCCCGCTCCCACATTCGATCCGGTTCCGCCCTTGGAATGCGGTCGAATGTGGGAGCGGGCTTGCTCGCGAAGAGGCCGGCGGCCTCAACACAAAACTATTGGGTTCTTGGCTGCTCGGTAAGCACCACCGACGAAGGCACTTCTTCCTCCGGCTCATCCACCTGCTGCCCGACCCGCTGCGGCAACATCACCTGCTGTGGATAAGTTTGCGCGAAATGAACAAAGGCACAGTTATCCACAAGCTTTTTCAAGCGCTGGTTAAACGCGCGGCTCACCGCATATTGCCCGCCCGACACCGTGCGGAACTGCGCCGTCAGCACCACCCCGTTGAGGTCCATCTTGTCGACGCCAAATACCTCCAGCGGCCCTTGCAGGTTGTACTTGAGGAACACGTCGTCGCGGATCGACTGCCCCGCCTCGCGAATCAGTTCCACGGCCTTGTCGACATCGGTGTCGTAGGTGAACTGCACCGAGAAGAACGCATAGGCGAACTGCCGCGATTGGTTGGTGACGGCCTTGATCTGCCCGAACGGCACCGAATGCACAAACCCCTTGCCGTCCCGCAGGCGCAGGGTGCGGATGGTCAGGCCCTCCACGGTGCCGGCGTGGCCGGAGTCGAGCACCACCCAATCGCCAATCGACAGGGTGTCTTCGATGATGATGAACAGCCCGGTGATTACATCCTGCACCAGTTGCTGGGAGCCAAAACCAATGGCCAGGCCCACCACCCCGGCGCCCGCCAGCAGCGGTGCGACGTTGATCCCCAGGTTGGCCATGGTGGTGATCGCGCAGATCACCACCAGGACGATTTTCACCGCGTTGCGCAGCAGCGGCAGGATGGTTTTCACCCGCGTGCTGGGCTGGCGGCTGGAGCGTTTGTTGACCGGGGGTTTCAATGCTTCCTGAATCGCCGTGTCGAGCACCACCCAGAACAGCCAGGTCACCAGCAGGATCAAACCGATGCTGCTCAGGGAATCACTGATGGCCCGGCCCACGGAGTTGCGCTGGGCAAACTCAAACAGCGAAACGCCCCAGATACGCCCGAGGATTTCGATAAAGGCGATGGCCATCACGATGCGCAACAGCGCGTGCAGCAGGCTGAGGAAACGTTCCTTGTAGGCACTGCTGCGCTGCACCGCCACCGTGCTGCGGGACTGGAACAGGTGCTGCAACACGGTGCTGAGAAACACCGTGCCGATCAGCAGGATCGTGGTGAACAGTGCGCAGCGCAGGGCTTTCTGGCTGTCGTCGCCGGCGCCGATCAGGTTGATCGCCGACACCAGCACCATCAATAGAATCGGCCAATACCACAAGCCGGAAAACACCCGCAGGGATTGCTGCACCGCCGGGTGTTTCAAGCGCTGGGCCAGGGGCCGGTTGCGGATCAAATGCGCCACCGGACGGCGCAGGCGAATCACCAGCATGCCGAAGATCACCGAGGCAAACAGCCCGGTGAAGATCGCGACGCTGGCGGTGATATTGCCCCCCAGTTGGCGGGCGATCTGTGGGCTGGTCAGCGCATCGCTGAGGGCCGCAAGGAAGCCGATCAGGAACAACGGCTTGGGGCAGTAGTCCCGAATAATCTTCACCGCCGGGCGCTTGTGGCCGACGTTGAACATGACGATCACGCACAACAGGATCGAGGTGGAGAAAATGCCGCTGCTGGTGGCGTAGGCAAAACACAGCGCCAGCGCACGGCCCACCGAGGTGGGCAGGAAGTGGCTGACGTAGAGCGTCAATGGCAGGCAGATAAGCGCCGGTATCGTGTAGGGAATCAGGTAACCCAGCAACGCCTGGAGGCGCTGGCGAGGTGCGATATGCCGCTGCAGGCTCAGGCGCTTGACGATAAAGCGCCCCAGCAGGGTCAGTGCGGCGAACGCGCCGATCCACACCCCGGACAACAACAGGAAATCACCGGCCACGCTCCACGAGGAACGTTCGGACGGCTGGTTGACCAGCTTGTCCACCTCATCCGCCGCCCGGTCGGCCCGCAGCCGCCAGGCGTCCACCAGGTTCTGGTTGAGGTCGAGTTTGTCCTGCACATCATCGATGCTGGAGCTGATGGCGCCGAGCAGGCCGCCTTCTACCAAAAGTTCCGGCTGGGCCGGGGCGGCAGGCGCTGGAGGCGCTGGAGCCGCGGGGGCGGTGGCCGCTTGCAGCGCGCCGCTGCCGCAGAACAGCAGCGTGCCGAGCAGTAGCACAGTCTTTAAATTCAACAAAACACCGGGCTCCTTCAGAAGGGTCTGTAAGGAACTGACGGGTTTGACGCCTGATCGTTCCCCACGCGCGTCGATCCGTGCGCCCCAGGCAAATATCAAATGCCAATACCTGTCTTTTTCCGCACAAGCCGAACCCCGAGACTGCGCTCCTGATTGAAACCCACCGGAGTTGCAGCCATGCCCATTGCCTTGCTCGCGCTGACCCTCAGCGCTTTTGCCATCGGGACGACCGAGTTCGTCATCGTTGGCCTGTTACCCACCATCGGCGCCGACCTGGGTGTCGACTTGCCGTCCGCCGGCCTGCTGGTCAGCCTCTACGCCCTGGGCGTGGCCATCGGCGCGCCGGTACTCACCGCCCTCACCGGCAAAGTGCCACGCAAACTGCTGTTGTTGTCGCTGATGGTGCTGTTCACCCTCGGCAACCTGCTGGCCTGGCAAGCGCCGAGTTATGAGTCCCTGGTACTGGCACGGATCGTCACCGGCCTGGCCCACGGGGCGTTCTTCTCGATTGGCTCCACGATCGCCACAAGCCTGGTGCCCAAGGAAAAAGCCGCCAGCGCGATTGCCATCATGTTTACCGGCCTGACCGTCGCGTTGGTGACCGGTGTGCCACTGGGGACGTTTATCGGCCAGCACTTCGGCTGGCGCGAAACCTTCCTCGCCGTCTCGGCCCTGGGCTTGATCGCGTTTATCGGCAGCCTGCTCTACGTACCGAAAAACATCGCCCACAGCAAACCCGCGTCGCTGTTGCAGCAACTGCAAGTGTTGAAACAACCACGGCTGCTGCTGGTGTACGCCATGACGGCGGTGGGTTACGGTGGCTCGTTCATCGCGTTCACCTACCTGGCGCCAATCCTTCAGGACATCTCCGGGTTCAGCGCCGGCACCGTCAGCCTGGTGTTGCTGGTGTATGGCATCTCGGTGGCCATCGGTAATATCTGGGGCGGCAAGCTGGCCGACAAACGCGGCCCGATCAGCGCCCTGAAAATCATTTTTGCCCTGCTCGCCGCTGTGTTGTTCGTGCTGACCTTCACCGCGGGTAATCCATGGCTGGCCCTGGCCACTGTGCTGGTGTGGGGCGCGGTCGCTTTCGGCAACGTGCCGGGCTTGCAGGTGTATGTGGTGCGCCAGGCGGAACATCACACGCCGAATGCGGTGGACGTGGCCTCGGGCCTGAACATCGCGGCGTTCAACCTGGGGATTGCCGGTGGCGCGTGGGCCGGCGGCATGATCGTCGCCCACATGGGCTTGATCCACACGGCGTGGATTGGCGGTTCGGTGGTGTTGGTGGCCTTGGCGCTGACGGCCTGGAGCGGGCGCCTTGACCGGCTGGGGCCGGTGTATGCCGAAAGTTCGACCCGGGTGGTTGGCGGGCACTGATCCCGCAGCGATAAAGAACCCAATGTGGGAGCGGGCTTGCTCGCGAAAGCGGTGTGTCAGTCAACAGAGATATCGACTGACCCACCGTCTTCGCGAGCAAGCCCGCTCCCACATTTTGAGAGGTGCCGTCTGTAGGACCATCGAAACTTTCTCCCGATCCTCACAGTCATCCAAAAACGGAGGTCACCACACAGTTAACCCACGGGAGTCATCATGGCCGCGATTCATATCGGCATTTCCGGCTGGCGCTACACGCCCTGGCGGGGGGATTTCTACCCCGAGGGCCTGACCCAGAAGCGCGAGCTGCAGTTTGCCTCACGGGCGGTCAACAGCATCGAGATCAACGGCTCGTTCTACGCGCTGCAAACACCCAAGCGCTATGCCGAGTGGTATGGCGACACGCCTGAAGGGTTTGTGTTCAGCGTCAAGGCGCCACGCTATATCACGCATATCCTGCGGCTGCGGGAGGTGCACAAGCCGATGGCGAATTTCTTCGCCTCCGGGGTGCTGGAACTCAAGGAAAAGCTCGGGCCGATCCTCTGGCAGTTCCCGCCCAGTTTCAAATTCGACCCGCCGTTGTTTGAAGCCTTTCTCGCCGAATTACCCACCACTACCCAGCAGGCCGCCGCCCTCGCCCGCGAGCATGAGCCGCGCCTGAACGGCAAGGCGAGCCTGCAAGCCCACGGTAAAAAGCCGCTGCGCCATGCGGTGGAGATTCGCCACAAGAGTTTCGCCGTGCCGGAATTTGTCGAGATGCTCGACAAGCACGGCGTGGCCCTGGTGGTGGCCGACACAGCCGGCAAGTGGCCCTACCTGGAAGACGTCACGGCCAACTTTGTGTACCTGCGCCTGCATGGGGACAAAGCGCTGTATGCCAGCGGCTATACGCCCGAAGCGCTCAAGCGCTGGGGCGATCGCATCGAACGCTGGAGCCACGGCAAACAACCCGCCGATGCACAGTTGATCGACCCGAAGCACAAACCCCGCGCCCGCAAGCAGCGCGACGTGTTTTGCTATTTCGATAACGACATCAAGGTGCGCGCGCCCTTCGATGCGCGCCAATTACTGCAGCGTTTTGGCCTGGACCAGGCACTGGCCACCGAACCCGGCAAGTTGCCGGACACGGGAGTGTTGCCATGACCCATCCGGAACTGATGCCAACCACGCCCACCGAAACCATCACCCGCTTCAGGGTGCTGACGGTCAATACCCACAAGGGCTTCACCGCGCTCAACCGGCGCTTCATATTGCCCGAGTTGCGGGAGGCGATTCGCAGCGTGGCCGCCGACGTGGTGTTCCTTCAGGAAATCCACGGCACCCATGAACGCCACCCCAAGCGCTACAGTAACTGGCCGAGCATGCCGCAATACGAGTTCCTCGCCGACAGTATCTGGCCGCAATACGCCTACGGTCGCAACGCGGTGTATCCCCATGGCGACCACGGTAATGCGCTGCTGTCGAAATTCCAGATCATCCGCTACGACAATCTCGACATCTCCCAGAGCGGCCACGAAAGCCGCGGGCTGCTGCATTGCGTGCTGCGCTTGCCGGGCAACGTGCAGGACGTGCATGCCATCTGCGTGCACTTGGGGCTGCGGGAAGTCCATCGCCAGCAGCAACTGCGCCTGATCGCGCAGCGGGTCGCCGAGATTCCCGCCGACGCGCCGGTGATTGTCGCCGGTGATTTCAATGACTGGCGCCAGCGCGCCGATCTCGCCCACTGCGGGCTGCGGGAAGTGTTTATCGAAACCCACGGCAAGCCGGCCCGCACCTTCCCGGCGCGCCTGCCGCTGCTGCCGCTGGACCGCATCTATGTGCGCAACCTCAAGGTGCATCAGCCCCAAGTCCTGACCAGCCGCCCGTGGTCACACTTGTCGGACCATGCGCCGCTGTCGGTGGAGATCGAGTTATGAACAGCGCACCACTGGAAAAGGTCGCGGTGGAACACATCGCGACCGACCAACCGCCGGATGATGCCGTGGCCCGGGACCTGGATTACGGCTGGCAAAGCGGTAACCAGATCGAGTTGCTGGAGAACGGCGAGGCCTACTTTCCCAAAGTGTTCGAGGCGATGCGCCAGGCCCAGCGGGAGATCTTGCTGGAGACCTTTATCCTTTTCGAAGACAAGGTCGGCCACGAGCTCAAAGGCATTTTGATCGAGGCGGCGCAGCGTGGCGTCAAGGTCGTCGCCAGCCTCGATGGCTTTGGTTGTGGTGAGCTGACACCGGGGTTTCTCAGCGAATTGAGCCAGGCCGGCGTGACCGTGCAGATGTTCGACCCGGCGAGCAAGACATTGGGTTTTCGCACCAACTGGTTTCGCCGCCTGCACCGCAAGATTGTGGTGGTGGATGCCAGCGTGGCGTTTATCGGCGGGATCAATTTCTCGGCGGATCACCTGGGGGATTTCGGCCCCGAGGCCAAGCAGGATTATGCCGTGCAGGTGCAGGGCCCGGCAGTCGCCGACCTGCATCATTTCGCCCTCGCACAAAGTGGCCGGCGTGTGCGCAAGCGGCGCGGCTGGCGGCGCGAGCAACGCCCGTCGCCATGGGCTGCCGGCGAAGGCGATGGCCTGGTACGGCTGATCTACCGGGACAATCTGCAACACCGTACCGATATCGAAGAGGCCTACCTGCACGCCCTGCGCAAGGCCGAGCGGCGGGTGGTGATCGCCAACGCCTATTTCTTTCCCGGCTACCGCCTGCTGCGGGAAATTCGTAATGCCGCGCGGCGCGGCGTGCACGTGCAGTTGATCATGCAGGGCCAGCCGGATGTGCTGCTGGCCAAGCTGGCGGCACGCATGCTCTATGACTATTTGCTCAAGGAAGGCGTGGTGATCCACGAGTACTGCCAGCGTCCGTTGCACGGCAAGGTGGCGCTGGTGGATGAAGAGTGGAGCACGGTGGGTTCGAGCAATCTCGACCCGCTGAGCCTGTCGCTGAACCTGGAGGCGAATGTGCTGGTTCGTGATCGTGCCTTCAACCAGCAGTTGTTCGAGCGCCTGGAATATCTGAGCCAGAACCACTGCAAGACCATGCCGGAAAACCGCGCGCCTCGCGGCTGGTTCTGGCGGGTGACCGTGGGTTTCGTGGTGTTCCATGTGCTGCGGCATTTTCCGTCGTGGACCGGCTGGTTGCCGGCCCACAAGCCGAGGTTGAAACCCTTCGTTCTTGAGGAGCGTGCGGATCATGACCCAAGCTCGCATCGCTGAAGAAAGCGCTCGCCCCGGCTTCTTGAAACGCTGGAAAAAACCGCTGACGGTGGTGTTTTTCCTGGTGCTGATCGTGTTGTTCACCCTGCTCGCCCGGCGTATCGACTGGAGCGAAGTGCTCGACACCCTGGGCGACTTCAAGCTGCGCACGCTGCTCATCGCGGGTGCGCTGACCCTGTGCAGTTTCCTGGTGTATTCGTGCTTCGACCTGATCGGCCGCACCTACATCCGTCAGCCGTTGGGCTGGAAGCAGATTTTGCCGGTGGGCATCATCAGCTATGCGTTCAACCTCAACCTGAGCGCGTGGGTAGGTGGCATCGCCATGCGCTATCGGTTGTATTCCCGACTCGGGGTGAGCAGCGGGAACATCGCGAAGATCCTCGGCTTGAGCCTGGCCACCAACTGGTTCGGCTACATGGCGATTGCCGGCGCGGTATTCAGCAGCGGGCTGGTGACATTGCCGCCGGGGTGGAAGCTCAGCAGCGGTGCGTTGCAAGGCGTCGGCGTGCTGTTGGTACTGGCGAGCCTGGGTTACCTGCTGGCCTGTCGCTTGTCGAAAAAGCGCGCATGGTCGATACGCGGGATTGAAATCAGCCTGCCGTCGCTGCGCATGGCAGTGTTGCAGTTGGCGCTCGGCGCGCTGAACTGGTCGCTGATGGCAGCAGTGATTTTTACCCTGCTGCCCAAGCAGCTGGATTACCCAGTGGTGCTCGGGGTGTTGCTGATCAGCAGCATTGCCGGGGTGGTCACGCATATCCCGGCAGGGCTGGGTGTGCTGGAGGCAGTGTTCATTGCCTTGCTGCAGCACGAAGCGTCCCGCGGCAGTCTGCTCGCGGGGCTGATCGCCTACCGCGCGATCTACTTCATCCTGCCCCTGCTGGTGGCCCTGGTGATGTACCTCGCGGTCGAAGCCAAGGCCAAGGCATTGCGCGTGAAGAAAACGCCTACGACTGGATGATGCTCAAGCGCTCGCCCACCACCATCTCGGTAATCCAGTCCACCAGGATCGAGGTGTAGGCCTGCTGGGAAACCGGATCACTCAGGGAATGATCCGCACCGTCGATAATCCGGTGAGTCAGCGAATGCGTCTGCTGGCAGGCGGCGCGGTAGCTCATGATGGTGGCATGGGGCACGTGGTCGTCGGTCTCCGACTCCACGATCAACACATCACCGGTAAACGCCGCGCATGCATGCAGGGCGCGATTGGTTTCGGCGTGCACAAAGGTGCCGCGATAATCCATCAGGTCGGCCTTGTCCAGGTCGCGCTTGGGCTTGAGCCATTCCTGGTCGCGGTACAGCGCCGGCACCCGCAAAGCCAGCCAGCGCACGGGGCGCAGCGAAGTGAGGATGGCGGCCAAGTAACCGCCGTAGCTGGTGCCCACCACTGCCACCGCCGAGGTGTCGATGGCCGGGTGTGACAACAGGCGGTCGTAGGCCGCGAGCAGGTCGCGCAGGTTATCTTCGCGGGTGACGCGGGATAACGGAATGCCGTTGCCGGCATGGCCGCGCAGGTCGAATGTAAGGCATACACAACCGAGCCCGGCGATACCCTTGGCGCGTTCCAGGTCACGCTCCTGGCTCCCGCCCCAGCCGTGCACAAACAACACCCCCGGTACTTTCGATTTGGGACTGAGGAAGGTCCCGCTCATCTGTTCGTCATCGATATCAATGGCAATGGTTTCGCTTCTAGCCGTCATAGGATTTGACCGTCACGTACTTGAGAAGAAAGTCGCTGTTTTCTGCCGGGCCCCGGTACACCTCGATCGCGTCAGCGGGCAGTGGCTGGTCGACGTAGGTTTCTACCGACGAGACATAAATCGCCCGCAGCCCGGGATTGTTGACGAAGCTTTGCAGCGCCGCGACTTCCGCGCTGCTGGCCCCGCCCATGCGCCAGGATTGCTCGAGCACGCCGCTGCGGCGTTGGCCGTCGCTGTCCAGGCCCTGGGCGATGTCGTAATTGCGCCGCGAAGCGTAGAACCCGGGATAGGCCTCATCCGCCGCGTTATCGAAGACCTGCGCTTGCTGGATGGCCAGGCGCACTTCAGCGGGCAGGTCGAGCTTGAGCAGGTCTTCGTAGTAGCCCTGGACCACCAACAGGTTGGAACCACCATAGACCTCTTCGCCCTGCCCGTCCCGGGTCAGGTATTGATCGCCGCAGTAGCTGATGACGTGATCGCCGATAAAGCTCTGGCCGACACTGTGGGTGACCACGTCGCGCAGGTCCTGCTCCAGCACCACGCCGTCGCTGAACAATTGCGCCGCATCAGGGCGCGCGAGGATGGCGTCGAACTCGTCGAGGCTGCGGATCACTTCCTGGCCGCGACCGGCGCAGGCATGCACAGGCTTGAGACGGATCGGCCCGGTGTACAGTAAATGGGTCGCCGCCGGCCGCGCATCTTCCAGGGCGTGCACACTCAACCCATCCAGCACCACATTGCGGATGCGCTCGGAAAAAAGCGGCGACCAGCCTTCGGGCGCAACCGCGTTTTTATTCAGCAAACCGTGGCTGATGGCCTTGGTGCAGATGAAATCGTGATCGACGTAGCCGCCCCACAAATCCTCAGGGCCTTTGACGCCGAATTGCCGCGCCTGGGCCGCGCCGACCAGCGTCTGAGTGGGCAATAGATAGAGGTCGCGCCCACTGTGCTGCTCAGGGTTATAGCTGCCGCCATATTTGAGCCCGAGGACGTGCGCCAGCCAACGGGCCAGGGCGCGGTTGGTCTCCACTTCGTGCAATGGCGCTTGCGTACGGATTGAATGCGCCACCACGATTTTTTTGCGATTTGTCGGGGTCATGCGTCCCCCTTGGCTCTGCTGCCATGTGTGTAAGGAAACGGTAGCAGGGATCAAGCCAAGGCGGCGTTTGTTTAAACGCGCAGGGAATCAATCAGTTGCGGGAAAAGCGATAGCACTTGGCCTGTTTTATTCTGCACGAAGTGCTCAAGGTGTCGCGGCGTTCTGCACGATTCAGGCTTGCGCCTTGGTGGGCGTCACGCCGAAACGGCTGCGGTAATCACTTGGCGCCAGCCCGGTGATTTTCTTGAAGGTGGCGCGGAAGGCGCCGGGGTCCTGGTAACCCACGGTCCAGGCAATGTGATCAATGGTGCCGTTGGTGAACTCCAGCATCTGCCGCGCCTTACCCACTCGCAGGTGCTGGCAGTATTCGGTGGGTTTCAACCCCGTAGCGGCGCGGAACCGTCGCAGGAAGGTGCGTTCCTCAAGTCCCGCCTCCTGCGCCATGACAGCCAACGAAACATCCACCGCACCGCTGGCCTGCAGCCAATGTTGCACCTTGAGAATCGCAGCGTCGCCATGGGCAAGGATCGGCGCAAAATTACTGCCGCACTCACTGGCGCTGTCACTGTGTTCGATCACCAGGAAACGCGCGGTGCTGGCAGCGATGCTCGGGCCGAGCAAACGGTCCACCAGGCGCAGGCCCAATTCGGACCAGGCCATGAGGCCGGCGGTGGTGATCAAGTCGCCGTCGTCGACGATGGGTTTGTCGGCTTCCAGGCGAATCGCCGGATAACGGGCGGCGAAGGTTTTCGCCGACGTCCAGTGTGTGGTGGCGCTGCGACCGTCCAACAGGCCGCTTTCCGCCATCAGGATCGAACCTACGCACACCCCGCCCAGAATGGTCCCGGAGCGATGTTGCTGGCGCAGCCAATCCAGCAATTCGGCGGACGCCTGGCCCTCGGAAAAGCCGGCAATGGAGGGTGGAATCAGCAAGGCCGTCAACCTATCCCCGCTACCGGGCTCGCTATCGAATACACGGGTCGGCGCACCGCCTGTTTCAGCCTGCCAATGGCTGATGCGCAGGGACGGCAGTTGCTCGGACTGATGCTCGGTCGCAATCCGGTTGGCGACCGCGAACAGGTCGGTCAAGCCATGCACGGCAGCCATTTGCGCACCACTGTAGATCAGCACGCCGAGCTCGACGATCGCCATTGTCAGTTTTCCCTCTGTTATTGTCGGTGCGGCCAATCCCCAGGCGTCACGCCAGCCAGGATACTGGACGCATCAACCCTCACAAGGAAACCAACATGGCCAAGCAAGCGCTCATCCTAATCGATATCCAGAACGACTACTTCCCCCAGGGCAAGTGGCCGCTAGACGGAGTGGACGCGGCGGCAGACAAGGCGCAGCAAGTGCTACAGGCATTTCGCCAGGCAGGCGATACGGTGATTCACGTACGCCACGAATTCACCTCCGACGATGCCCCCTTCTTCACCCCGGGCTCGGAAGGTGCACACCTGCACCCCAAGGTGCTGAACCAGGCCGACGAGCCGGTGGTGCTCAAGCATTTCGTCAATGCGTTCCGCGAAACCAACCTGCGGGCCCTGCTGGAACAACGCAGCATCACCGAACTGGTGGTGGTGGGCAGCATGAGCCATATGTGCATCGACGGCGTGGTGCGCGCCGCGTCGGACCTGGGCTACACCGTGACGGTGATCCACGATGCCTGCGCCACGCGGGACCTGGAATTCAATGGCAGCGTCGTGCCGGCAGCCCAGGTGCATGCGGCGTTTATGTCGTCGCTGGGGTTTGCTTATGCGAGCGTGGTATCGGCGGAACAGTTCTTGTCCGCCGATTGACCTTCTCCGCGCTTACCGGGTAGCGATGATGAACAGGCGCGGAAACGGCAGCAACACAGTGCCATCGGCCAGCGCTGGATAAGCCTTGGTGATCCGCGCCAGGTACTCGTCGAGGAAGGCGTTCCTTTCTGACTCGGTCAGGGGCGCCAGGAACGGACGCAATGCCGACCCCTTGAACCACTCCACCACCGCGGCAGAACCTGCCAGCGGATGGTGGTAAGTGGTGCGCCATACATCCACGGTGGAACAGTGCTGGCTCAGCAACTCAAAGTAGTAGCTCGCGGTATGGCGTTCATTGTGTTTGACGCTGCCGATCTTTGCGGCCCACGGGCCGTCCGCCGCGACTTCCCGCGCCAGCTTGTGGGCCGGCTCGTCAAGATTGTCGGGCGTCTGCACCGCCAGGGTGCCGCCGGAGGTCAGTTGATTGACTAAATGCGGATACAGCGTGGCGTGATCAGGCAGCCATTGCAGCGATGCATTGGCGAGGATGACGTCGAATTTCTGCACAGGGTTCCAGGCGCCGATATCAGCCAATTCGAAAGTCAACGCGGGCAGGCGCTTGCGGGCGTCGACCAGCATGTCATCAGAGCTGTCCATGCCGGTGACCACTGCCTGCGGAAAGCGCTCAGCCAGGACTTCAGTCGAATTGCCCGGGCCGCAACCCAGGTCGACGGCGGTGCGCACATCACCCTCAGGGATGGCCGCTACCAGATCCCGGACGGGACGAGTGCGCTGTTGTTCGAACATCGAGTATTGCTTGGCTGACCAGGTCATTGCGGCATTCCTTCTTCTGTGAGGAGTGAGGACAGCCTAAATCTTGTGATCCATGAGAACAAATGCCAGGATTGATCATCTCCCATACCTGAAAAGTATTCCTATGCTGGAACTCAGGCAGCTCAGGGCCTTCGTCGCGATTGCCGAAGAAGGCTATATCACCCGCGCGGCAGAACGACTGGGCATGCAGCAACCGCCGCTGACCCGCCTGTTGCAAAGTCTTGAAGCCGAGTTGGGTGTGGTGCTGATGGAGCGCCTGCCACGAGGCGTGCGCCCGACCACTGCGGGGCTGGCCTTGCTGGAGGAGGCGCGGCATATCTTGGCCAGCGTCGATGGTGTGGCCGACATTGTGCGCCGCGCCGCCCGAGGTGAACGCGGACGCCTGGCGATTGGTTTCACCAGCTCTGCCGCCTTGCATCCGTTTGTGCCCAGCGTACTGCGCCTGTTTCGGGAAACCTTTGTCGGCGTTTCAGTGGTACTGGAAGAAGCCGGTACCGGTGAACTGCTGGACGCGTTGCTGCACGAAAAGCTCGACGCGGCGTTCATTCGCTCGCCGCTGAGCGGGACGCAGGCGTTGCAGGACCAGCCAATTCTGGTAGAGCCAATGTTGCTGGCGCTCCCTACCGATCATCCACTGGCTATCAACCCGTCGACGCCGCTGCCATTGGCGGCATTGGCCACCGAGGCGTTTGTGCTGTATCGGCGCCGGGTGGGGCTTGGGTTGTATGACGCGATTCTGGTGGCGTGTCGCGAAGCAGGTTTCAGCCCGCAGGTTGTGCAAGAGGCGCCGCGCATGACGGCGACATTGAGCCTGGTGGCTGCGGGGCTTGGGGTTTCGATTGTGCCTGCCTCAATGCAACGGTTGCGGGGCGACGGGATTGTTTATCGCGAGCTTTCGGAGTGCCGGAGCCTGGTGGCGCCGTTGCACCTGGCTACCCGGGTAGGTGATACGTCGTCGGTATTGGAGAGGTTTCGGGAGTTGGTGGTGAGCGCCGCTTCTACTGACGTTTAGCGGATTGCCGTGTCCGCAATGAAAAACCCCCGGGGCCAAGGCCACCGGGGGTTTTCTGGTGTTACGCGACAGTTCGGGGTCTCAAGCGACCTTAGAACGGAATATCGTCATCAAAGCTGTCGAAGTCGGCTGCCGGCTGAGGAGCGGCCTGCTGTGGCGCTGGACGCGACTCACGCTGTGGCTGCTGGGTTGGCTGCGGACGGGACTGCTGCTGTGGACGCGGCGCCGAGTTGGACATGCCGCCCTGGCCCTGTTGGTCGCCCTGTGGACGGCCGCCCAGCAGTTGCATGGTGCCTTGCATGTCGACCACGATTTCGGTGGTGTAACGCTTGATGCCGTCTTTTTCCCACTCGCGGGTTTGCAGCTTGCCTTCGATGTAGACCTGCGAACCTTTGCGCAGGTATTCACCGGCGATCTCTGCAACCTTGCCGAACATCGACACACGGTGCCATTCGGTTTTCTCGACCTTCTGGCCGGTTTGCTTGTCGGTCCACTGCTCGCTGGTCGCCAGACTCAGGTTGGTCACGGCATTACCGTTCGGCAAGTAGCGAACTTCGGGATCCTGGCCGCATGTACCGACCAATATGACTTTGTTAACCCCACGGGCCATAACGTTCTCCTAGGCTGGGCGCGCTGTCGGCACTGGGTTGACCAGTTGCTCGAGCGTCGCGCGATCCAATAATTCGGTGTCCAATTTGATGTAGATGGCGGCTTCTTCAGTAACAACCACAGCATCCGTAACCCCAACAACGGCCTTAAGGCGCTCGACCAGACCGGCTTCGCGGATCGCTTCGGGCGATAACGGCAAGCGCAGGCTCGTCACATAGGGAGGTTCGCGCATGGTAACAGCAAAGGCTAGCCAGAGGGCAGCCAGACCTGCGCATCCCAGGAACACAACCGACAAACCGCCATGCTGGAACATCCAGCCGCCCATGATCCCGCCCAGTGCAGAACCGAGGAACTGGCTGGTGGAATACACGCCCATCGCCGTGCCTTTGCCGCCGGCCGGTGAAACCTTACTGATCAGCGAAGGCAGTGAAGCCTCCAGCAGGTTGAACGCGGTGAAGAACACCACCGTGCCGATCACCAGCGCCCGCAGGCTGTCGCCGAACTGCCAGAAGAATAGCTCAGTGAGCATCAATGTCGCGACGGCGCCCAGCAGAACTCGTTTCATTTTGCGTTTCTTCTCGCCGTAGATGATGAACGGGATCATGGCGAAGAACGAAATCAGCAGCGCGGTCAGGTACACCCACCAGTGCTGCTCCTTGGGCAACCCGGCTTTTTGCACCAGGGCCAGGGGCAAGGCGACGAAGCTGCACATCAGCATCGCGTGTAATACGAAGATACCCAAATCCAGGCGCAACAGGTCCGGGTGCTTGAGTGTCGGCAGCAATGCCTGCTTGGCGACGCCCGACTCACGGTGCTGCAACGGCCCCGTGGAATGCGGAACCATGAAGGCGACAATCACGATGCCGAACAGCGCCATGCCACCGGTGGCCAGGAACAGACCGTGCAAGCCGAACGCGCGGGTCAGCAGCGGGCCGACTACCATCGCCACGGCGAACGAAAGACCGATGGTCATGCCGATCATCGCCATGGCCTTGGTACGGTGTTGTTCGCGGGTCAGGTCGGAGAGCAGTGCCATGACGGCGGCGGAAATCGCGCCGGCGCCTTGCAGGACGCGTCCGGCGATCACGCCCCAGATAGAGTCGGCATTGGCCGCAAGCACACTGCCCAGGGCGAAGACGATCAGGCCGAGGTAGATCACCGGCCGGCGGCCGATGCGGTCGGAAATGACGCCGAACGGAATCTGAAACAGCGCCTGGGTCAGGCCATAGGCGCCAATCGCCAGGCCGATCAGGGCCGGGGTCGCTCCTGCGAGATCCATTCCATAGGTTGCCAGCACCGGCAACACCATAAACATGCCAAGCATACGGAATGCGAACACCAGGGCCAGACCGCTTGCTGCGCGGGTCTCGCTGCCACTCATGCGTTCGCTGTGGGGATCGTGCATGGATAAACCTCGTGTGAACCGGCGGCGATTCTACCAGTCCCATCGATTGAGAGGGTATATGCGGCGCTTTGCCGCGCAGCTTTCATGTAAGGCTGCACCCGGCACTTTGACAGTGTATATTCATCCAGTCTTTAGCCGTATACTCCTGCATTATTTACGCCCGCCGTGCGAGGCCATCTTGGACAAGATCCTGATTCGTGGGGCTCGAACCCACAACCTGAAGAACATCGACCTGACCCTGCCACGGGACAAACTGATCGTCATCACCGGCTTGTCCGGGTCCGGCAAGTCGTCCCTGGCGTTTGACACGCTGTACGCCGAAGGCCAGCGCCGCTACGTGGAATCCCTGTCGGCCTATGCCCGCCAGTTCCTGTCGATGATGGAAAAGCCCGACGTCGACACCATTGAAGGCCTGTCGCCTGCGATTTCCATCGAACAGAAATCCACCTCCCACAACCCGCGTTCCACCGTGGGCACCATCACCGAGATCTACGACTACCTGCGCCTGCTGTATGCCCGCGTCGGTATTCCCCGCTGCCCGGACCACGACATTCCCCTGGAAGCCCAGACCGTCAGCCAGATGGTCGACCTGGTGCTGGCCCAGCCGGAGGGCGCCAAGCTGATGCTGCTGGCACCGGTGATTCGCGAGCGCAAGGGTGAACACCTTTCGGTCTTTGAAGAACTGCGTGCCCAGGGTTTCGTGCGTGCCCGCATCAACGGCAAGCTCTACGAGCTGGACGAAGCGCCGAAGCTGGATAAACAGAAAAAGCACTCGATTGATGTGGTCGTCGACCGCTTCAAGGTGCGTGCCGATTTGCAGCAGCGCCTGGCGGAGTCTTTCGAGACCGCGCTGAAGCTGGCAGACGGCATTGCCCTGGTGGCGCCGATGGACGATGAACCCGGGGAAGAAATCATCTTCTCCGCGCGCTTCGCCTGCCCGATCTGCGGCCATGCCATCAGCGAGCTGGAACCGAAGCTGTTTTCCTTCAACAACCCGGCCGGCGCTTGCCCGACCTGTGATGGCCTGGGGGTTAAGCAATTCTTCGACATCAAGCGCCTGGTCAACGGTGACCTCACACTGGCGGAGGGTGCGATACGTGGCTGGGACAGGCGTAACGTCTATTACTTCCAGATGCTGGGTTCGTTGGCTTCGCACTACAAGTTCAGCCTGGAAGTGCCGTTCAACGAACTGCCGGCCGAACAGCAGAAATTCATCCTGCATGGCAGCGGTTCACAGAACGTCGACTTCAAGTATTTGAACGACCGTGGCGATATCGTCAAACGCTCGCACCCGTTCGAAGGCATCGTGCCGAACCTGGAGCGGCGCTACCGCGAGACGGAGTCCGCCAGCGTGCGCGAGGAACTGGCCAAGTTCCTCAGCACCCAGCCTTGCCCGGATTGCCGTGGCACACGCCTGCGCCGTGAGGCACGGCATGTGTGGGTTGGCGAGAAGACCCTGCCGGCAGTGACCAACCTGCCGATTGGCGATGCCTGCGAATACTTCGGCACGCTGAAACTGACGGGCCGCCGCGGGGAAATTGCCGACAAGATCCTCAAGGAGATTCGTGAACGGCTGCAGTTCCTGGTCAACGTGGGCCTGGACTACCTGTCGCTGGACCGCAGTGCCGACACGCTTTCCGGCGGTGAAGCCCAGCGGATTCGCTTGGCCAGCCAGATCGGTGCCGGCCTGGTGGGCGTGTTGTACATCCTCGATGAACCGTCGATTGGGTTGCATCAACGGGACAACGACCGCTTGCTGGGCACGCTGAAGCACCTGCGGGACATCGGCAATACGGTGATCGTGGTCGAGCACGATGAAGACGCGATTCGCCTGGCCGATTATGTGGTCGATATCGGCCCGGGAGCGGGTGTTCACGGTGGGCATATTGTCGCCGAGGGCACGCCGGCTGAAGTGATGGCGCATCCTGACTCGCTGACCGGTAAGTACCTGTCGGGTCGCGTGAAGATCGCCGTGCCGGCCAAACGCACCCCGCGCAACAAGAAGATGGCACTGCACCTCAAGGGCGCGCGTGGCAACAACCTGCGCAATGTCGACCTGGAGATCCCGCTGGGCCTGCTGACCTGTGTGACCGGTGTATCCGGTTCGGGCAAATCAACGCTGATCAACAACACGCTGTTCCCGTTGAGTGCCACTGCACTGAACGGCGCGACCACCCTGGAAGCCGCCGCTCACGACAGCATCAAGGGCCTGGAACACCTGGACAAGGTGGTCGATATCGACCAAAGCCCGATTGGCCGCACACCGCGCTCCAACCCGGCGACCTACACCGGGCTGTTCACGCCGATTCGCGAGCTGTTCGCCGGCGTGCCGGAATCGCGCTCCCGTGGCTACGGGCCTGGCCGGTTCTCGTTCAACGTCAAGGGCGGCCGCTGCGAAGCGTGCCAGGGCGATGGCTTGATCAAGGTGGAGATGCACTTCCTGCCGGACATCTACGTGCCGTGCGACGTGTGCAAGAGCAAGCGCTACAACCGCGAAACCCTGGAGATCAAGTACAAGGGCAAGAGCATTCACGAAACCCTCGAGATGACGATCGAGGAAGCGCGGGTGTTCTTCGACGCGGTACCGGCCCTGGCGCGCAAGCTGCAGACACTGATGGATGTTGGCCTGTCGTACATCAAGCTGGGTCAGTCGGCGACGACGCTGTCGGGTGGCGAGGCCCAGCGGGTCAAGCTGTCTCGCGAGCTGTCCAAGCGTGATACCGGCAAGACGCTGTACATCCTCGACGAGCCGACCACAGGCCTGCACTTCGCGGATATTCAGCAATTGCTGGATGTGCTGCATCGCCTGCGTGACCACGGCAACACGGTGGTAGTGATCGAGCACAATCTGGATGTGATCAAGACCGCCGACTGGCTGGTGGACCTGGGGCCGGAAGGCGGTTCCAAAGGTGGGCAGATCATTGCGGTCGGCACACCGGAGCAAGTCTCGGAGATGAAGCAGTCTCACACCGGCTTCTACCTCAAGCCTCTGCTGGCTCGCGACAAGGACTGATTGTTCAGCCCCACGAAAAAGCCCCTGTCACCGTGTAAGTGACAGGGGCTTTTTAGTAGCTGGAGGAATCAGAACTGCGATTGCAGGTAATTCTCCAGGCCAATCAGCTTGATCAGGCCCAACTGCTTTTCCAGCCAGTAGGTGTGATCCTCTTCGGTGTCATTCAACTGCACCCGCAGGATTTCCCGCGTGACGTAGTCGTTGTGCTGCTCGCAGAGCTCAATGCCCTTGCAGAGCGCGGCACGGACCTTGTACTCAAGGCGCAAGTCGCTGGCGAGCATCTCAGGCACCGTGGTGCCGGTATCCAGGTCGTCGGGACGCATACGGGGCGTGCCTTCGAGCATCAGGATACGGCGCATCAGTGCGTCGGCGTGCTGTGCCTCTTCTTCCATTTCATGGTTGATACGCTCGTAGAGCTCGGTAAAGCCCCAGTCTTCGTACATCCGCGAGTGAATGAAATATTGGTCACGAGCTGCCAGTTCGCCCGTCAGCAACGTGTTGAGGTAATCGATTACGTCGGGGTGACCTTGCATCGCCCTACATCTCCCTGCTTGAAAGTCTGTAGTTTGAACCATGATGACCCGGAGGTCACGGGACCAACGGCAGAAAAGTGAAGATTTCCGGTGAAAAGTAGCTTAAATAACGCAAAAACCGCCCAAATGAGGGCGGTTCTGCTTATCGTTTAGAGTCAGTTAAGCGATACACCCAGTGCAGATGCGATCCCTTCTCCATAAGCCGGGTCGGCCTTGAAGAAGTACTGCAACTGGCGCTGCACCACGTCGCTGGAAACACCCGCCATTGCGCCGGCGATATTGTTGATCAGCAGGGCTTTCTGCTCATCGTTCATCAGGCGGAACAGCGCACCGGCATGGCTGTAGTAGTCGGTATCTTCGCGGTGATCGTAACGATCAGCCGCACCGCTCAGGGCCAAGGCTGGCTCGGCGTACTGAGGAGCCTGCTTCGGCGCATCGGCGTAGCTGTTTGGCTCGTAATTGGGGGCCGCACCACCATTGGAGCCGAATGCCATCGAACCATCACGCTGGTAGCTGTTGACCGGGCTGCGTGGCGCATTCACCGGCAGTTGCTGGTGATTGGTACCTACGCGGTAGCGATGGGCATCGGCGTAAGCGAACACGCGCCCTTGCAGCATGCGGTCTGGCGACAGGCCAACACCCGGGACCATGTTGCTTGGACCGAAAGCCGCCTGTTCAACTTCAGCGAAGTAGTTCAGCGGGTTGCGGTTCAGTTCCAGCTCACCCACTTCGATCAGCGGGAACTCTTTCTGCGACCAGGTCTTGGTCACGTCGAACGGGTTTTCGTAGTGAGCGTTGGCCTGGGCCTCAGTCATGATCTGAATGCACACGCGCCATTTCGGGAAGTCACCACGCTCAATAGCACCGAACAGATCGCGCTGAGCGTAATCAGGGTCGGTACCGGCCAGGCGTGCAGCGTCAGCCGGCGCCAGGTTCTTGATACCTTGCTTGGTCTTGTAGTGCCACTTCACCCAGTGGCGCTCGCCTTTGGCGTTAATCAAGCTGTAGGTGTGACTGCCGAAGCCGTGCATGTGACGGTAGCCGTCCGGGATGCCACGGTCCGAAAACAGGATGGTGACCTGGTGCAGCGCCTCAGGGGAGTGCGACCAGAAGTCCCACATCATCTGTGCACTTTTCAGGTTGCTTTGCGGCAGGCGCTTTTGGGTGTGGATAAAGTCGGGAAACTTCAGCGGGTCGCGGATGAAGAACACCGGGGTGTTGTTACCAACGATGTCCCAGTTGCCTTCTTCGGTGTAGAACTTCAACGCGAAACCACGCGGGTCGCGCTCAGTATCAGCCGAACCACGCTCGCCACCCACCGTGGAGAAGCGCAGGAAAGTCGGAGTTTGCTTGCCCACAGAATCGAACAGCTTGGCGCTGGTGTACTGCGTGATGTCTTGAGTGACGGTGAAGGTACCGTAAGCGCCCGAGCCTTTGGCGTGTACACGACGCTCAGGAATGTTTTCACGGTTGAAGTGAGCGAGCTTCTCGATCAGGTGAAAGTCGTCGAGCAGCAGCGGGCCGCGTGGGCCGGCGGAACGGGAATTCTGGTTATCCGCGACAGGTGCGCCGCTGGCGGTAGTAAGGGTTTTATTCTGGCTCATGCTCAATCTTCCTCAGGTCAGTCTTGGAACTGCCGGCTAATCGGCTTGGAGCGATTATTGATCAGGAAGATGACACCATCAAATTTATTAAATCATACCCACCGATAGAAATTAACTAACGATCCATCCGAACGGATATCAGAAGTAGCTGCACGGGCTGAACGTGTATTCGCTCGAGGTAATTCCAGTTTTTAACGCGCACAAAAAACCGGGCACTAGGCCCGGTTCTTCGTTACAGACTGACGTCTTACTCAGCGGATACAGCTTCACCGCCAACTGGACGATCGATCAGCTCAACGTACGCCATAGGCGCGTTGTCACCAGCGCGGAAACCGCACTTGAGGATGCGCAGGTAGCCACCCTCACGGGTAGCGTAACGCTTGCCCAGGTCGTTGAAGAGCTTACCAACGATAGCTTTCGAACGAGTACGGTCGAAAGCCAGACGGCGGTTAGCCAGGCTGTCTGTCTTGGCCAAAGTAATCAGCGGCTCAGCAACGCGACGCAGTTCTTTAGCTTTCGGCAGTGTAGTTTTGATCAGCTCGTGCTCGAACAGCGACACCGCCATGTTCTGGAACATAGCCTTACGGTGCGAGCTGGTACGGCTCAGGTGACGACCACTTTTACGATGACGCATGGTTCATTCCTTACCAAACTCACGTTCGGTGATTACGACGATCAGGCAGTCGCCTTGTCGTCCTTCTTAAGACTTGCAGGCGGCCAGTTGTCGAGGCGCATGCCGAGGGACAGACCGCGGGAGGCCAGAACGTCCTTGATTTCAGTCAAGGATTTCTTGCCCAGGTTCGGAGTCTTCAACAGTTCTACTTCGGTGCGCTGAATCAGATCACCGATGTAGTAAATGTTTTCCGCCTTAAGGCAGTTAGCCGAACGTACAGTCAGTTCCAGATCGTCAACCGGGCGAAGCAGGATCGGATCGATCTCGTCTTCCTGCTCGATTACCACTGGTTCGCTGTCACCCTTGAGGTCGACGAACGCAGCCAACTGCTGTTGCAGAATGGTTGCAGCGCGGCGGATAGCCTCTTCAGGATCCAGAGTACCGTTGGTTTCCAGATCAATAACCAGCTTGTCCAGGTTAGTACGCTGTTCGACACGGGCGTTTTCCACCACGTATGCGATACGGCGAACCGGGCTGAACGAAGAGTCGAGCTGCAAGCGACCAATGCTGCGGCTTTCGTCTTCATCGCTCTGACGCGAGTCGGCCGGTTCATAACCACGACCACGAGCTACGGTGAGCTTCATGTTCAGGGCGCCGTTAGACGCCAGGTTAGCGATTACGTGATCGGGATTAACGATCTCGACATCATGATCCAGCTGAATATCGGCAGCGGTAACCACCCCCGAACCCTTCTTCGACAAGGTCAGCGTAACTTCGTCACGGCCGTGCAGCTTGATAGCCAGACCTTTAAGGTTCAACAGGATTTCAATTACGTCTTCCTGTACACCTTCGATGGCGCTGTACTCGTGGAGCACACCGTCAATCTCGGCCTCGACTACTGCACAGCCGGGCATTGAGGACAACAGGATGCGGCGCAGCGCGTTGCCCAGGGTGTGGCCAAAACCACGCTCGAGAGGCTCGAGAGTGATCTTGGCGCGGGTTGGACTGACAACCTGCACATCAATGTGACGGGGTGTCAGGAACTCATTTACCGAAATCTGCATGGATGCACCTATTTTCTAGCCCTTACTTGGAGTAGAGCTCGACAATCAGGCTTTCGTTGATGTCGGCGGACAGATCACTGCGAGCAGGAACGTTCTTGAAAACGCCCGACTTCTTCTCAGTGTCTACTTCTACCCATTCTACGCGGCCACGTTGGGCACACAGATCGAGAGCTTGGACAATGCGAAGTTGATTTTTTGCTTTCTCGCGAATCGCGACCACGTCACCAGCACGAACCTGGTACGACGGGACGTTAACGGTTTGGCCGTTTACGCTGACGGATTTGTGCGATACCAGCTGACGGGATTCGGCACGAGTCGAACCAAAGCCCATACGGTATACAACGTTGTCCAGACGGCATTCGAGCAGTTGCAGCAGGTTTTCACCGGTTGCACCTTTCTTGCCAGCAGCTTCTTTGTAGTAGCCGCTGAACTGACGCTCGAGAACGCCGTAGATACGACGGACCTTCTGCTTTTCACGCAGTTGGGTGCCGTAGTCGGACTGGCGACCGCGGCGTTGGCCGTGGATACCAGGTGCTGCTTCAATGTTGCACTTCGATTCGATCGCGCGCACGCCGCTCTTCAGAAAGAGATCGGTGCCTTCACGACGAGCGAGTTTGCATTTTGGACCAATGTAACGAGCCATTCTTTACAATCTCCTGGATTACACGCGGCGCTTCTTCGGCGGACGGCACCCGTTGTGCGGGATTGGCGTCACGTCGGTGATGCTGGCGATCTTATAGCCACAGCCGTTCAATGCACGGACAGCAGACTCACGACCTGGACCTGGACCTTTGACGTTGACGTCGAGGTTTTTCAGGCCATATTCCAGCGCAGCTTGACCAGCACGTTCAGCAGCTACTTGAGCAGCAAACGGGGTGGACTTGCGGGAACCGCGGAAACCCGAACCACCGGAGGTAGCCCAAGAAAGCGCGTTACCTTGACGGTCGGTGATGGTCACGATTGTGTTGTTAAAAGATGCATGGATGTGGGCGATGCCATCAACCACTGTCTTTTTAACTTTTTTACGAGGACGAGCAGCAGGTTTTGCCATGATTAATTTCCTGTCGATTCGCGTGGGCGATTACTTGCGGATCGGCTTACGCGGACCTTTACGGGTACGCGCGTTAGTCTTGGTACGCTGACCGCGTACTGGAAGACCACGACGATGACGCAGACCACGGTAGCAACCGAGGTCCATCAAACGCTTGATTTTCATGTTGATTTCGCGACGCAGGTCACCTTCAGTGGTGAACTTCGCCACTTCGCCACGCAACAGCTCAATCTGCTCGTCGCTCAGATCCTTGATCTTTGCGGCTGGGTTTACCCCAGTATCTGCGCAAATTTTCTGCGCAGTAGTGCGACCAACACCATAGATGTAGGTCAGCGAGATAACAGTGTGCTTGTTATCTGGAATGTTAACGCCTGCAATACGGGCCATTCAGTGGGACTCCAATTGACAGCTACCTACGCCCCGGAAGCCAAGAAATAGGGCGCGAGATAATATCGCTGTAATAACAAATAATCAACCCGGCAGCGCACTAGCTGCCGGGCTTCAAGCGGATCACACTCAGCCTTGGCGCTGTTTGTGACGCGGTTCCGCGCTGCAAATTACTCGAACAACACCTTCGCGGCGAATAATCTTGCAGTTACGGCACAGCTTTTTCACCGATGCACGAACTTTCATCACCAACTCCTCGAACCTTATGGGTACTCAGCGCAACATACCGCTGCCGTAACCCTTCAGGTTGGCTTTCTTCATCAGGGATTCGTACTGGTGCGAAACGAGGTGCGATTGTACTTGGGACATGAAGTCCATCACAACCACGACGACGATCAGCAACGAGGTCCCGCCAAGGTAGAACGGAACGTTTGCTGCAACCACCAGGAACTGGGGCAACAGGCAGACGGCCGTCATATATAGAGCACCGAACATGGTCAAGCGAGTCAGAACGCCATCAATGTAGCGCGCAGACTGCTCACCTGGACGAATACCCGGAATAAAGGCACCGGACTTCTTCAGGTTTTCCGCTACGTCTTTCGGATTGAACATCAACGCCGTATAGAAGAAGCAGAAGAAAATAATCCCTGCACTAAACAGCAGAATATTCAACGGCTGACCAGGAGCGATCGACTGCGAGATGTCCTGCAACCAGCCCATACCTTCAGACTGACCGAACCAGGCACCCAACGAAGCCGGAAACAGCAAAATGCTGCTCGCGAAAATGGCAGGAATAACCCCGGCCATGTTCACTTTCAGCGGCAGGTGGCTGGTCTGCGCGGCAAAGACCTTGCGGCCCTGCTGACGCTTGGCGTAGTGAACAGCAATACGACGCTGGCCACGCTCAATGAACACCACAAAACCGATAATCGCTACTGCCAACAAACCGATGGCAACCAGGGCGAAGATATTGATATCACCCTGACGTGCAGACTCGAAAGACTGCCCAATCGCTCTCGGAAGACCGGCAACGATACCTGCGAAAATCAACATCGAGATACCGTTACCAACACCACGCTCAGTAATCTGCTCACCCAGCCACATCATGAACATCGCACCAGCCACAAATGTGGATACCGCGACGAAATGGAAGCCAAAGTCACCAGTGAACGCAACACCCTGCCCGGCCAGGCCAACGGACATGCCGATAGCCTGGACCAGGGCGAGGATGACAGTGCCGTAGCGGGTGTACTGGCTTATCTTGCGACGGCCAGCTTCACCTTCCTTCTTCAACTGCTCCAACTGCGGACTGACGGCGGTCATCAGTTGCATGATGATCGATGCCGAGATGTACGGCATGATCCCCAGTGCAAAGATGCTCATCCGTTCCAGCGCGCCGCCGGAAAACATGTTGAACAAGCTAAGAATGGTCCCCTCATTCTGTCGAAACAGGTCTGCGAGTCGGTCCGGGTTGATACCTGGAACCGGGATGTGTGCGCCTATTCGGTAGACGATAATCGCCAGGAACAGAAAACGCAGACGAGCCCAAAGTTCAGACATACCGCCTTTGCCGAGCGCTGAGAGAGCACCTTGCTTAGCCATTTATTCCTCGAACTTGCCGCCAGCTGCTTCGATAGCCGAACGCGCACCTTTGGTGGCGCCGATTCCCTTGCCGATAGTGACAGCGCGAGTCACTTCACCGGACAGCATGATTTTCACACGCTGTACGTTGACGTTGATCACGTTGGCATCTTTCAGGGTCTGCACGGTAACGATGTCGCCTTCCACTTTGGCCAGCTCGGACAGACGCACTTCTGCGCGATCCATGGCTTTCAGGGAAACGAAACCGAACTTCGGCAGGCGACGATGCAGCGGCTGTTGACCGCCTTCAAAGCCTGGAGCGATGGTGCCACCGGAGCGGGAGGACTGACCTTTGTGGCCACGGCCACCGGTCTTGCCCAAACCACTACCGATACCACGGCCCGGACGATGCTTTTCGCGACGGGAACCCGGCGCTGGACTCAGATCATTGAGTTTCATCGAATTAACCCTCGACACGCAGCATGTAGTAAGCCTTGTTGATCATCCCGCGATTCTCGGGAGTATCAAGTACTTCTACAGTGTGACCGATGCGACGCAGACCCAAACCCTTAACGCACAATTTGTGGTTAGGGATGCGGCCGGTCATGCTTTTGATCAGCGTTACTTTAACGGTAGCCATGATCAGAAGATCTCCTTGACGCTTTTGCCACGCTTGGCGGCAATGGATTCAGGAGACTGCATTGCTTTCAAACCCTTGAAAGTGGCGTGAACCACGTTTACCGGGTTAGTCGAGCCGTAGCACTTGGCCAGAACGTTCTGAACGCCAGCAACTTCGAGGACAGCACGCATAGCGCCGCCAGCGATGATACCGGTACCTTCAGAGGCAGGCTGCATGTACACCTTCGAAGCGCCGTGAGCGGACTTCATTGCGTACTGCAGAGTGGTGCCGTTCAGATCAACTTGGATCATGTTGCGACGAGCAGCTTCCATTGCCTTCTGGATCGCAGCAGGCACTTCACGTGACTTGCCACGGCCGAAGCCAACGCGCCCTTTACCATCACCTACCACGGTCAACGCGGTGAAAGTGAAGATACGGCCGCCTTTAACGGTTTTGGCTACGCGGTTAACTTGAACCAGCTTCTCAATGTAGCCTTCGTCGCGCTTTTGGTCGTTATTTGACATAACTTAGAACTCCAGCCCAGCTTCACGAGCAGCATCAGCCAGCGCTTTCACGCGGCCGTGGTACTTGAAGCCAGAGCGGTCGAAAGCCACTTGCGAGACGCCGGCGGCCTTAGCACGCGTAGCGACCAGCTGGCCAACCTTAGTGGCCGCGTCGATGTTGCCAGTGGCACCATCACGCAGTTCTTTATCCAAAGTCGAGGCGCTTGCCAGGACTTTGTTGCCGTCGGCCGAGATGACCTGGGCGTAGATGTGCTGCGACGAGCGGAACACGCAGAGACGCACGACTTCGAGTTCGTGCATTTTCAGGCGTGCTTTGCGAGCGCGACGCAGTCGAGTAACTTTTTTGTCGGTCATTTGCTATGCCCTACTTCTTCTTGGCTTCTTTACGACGGACGACTTCGTCCGCGTAGCGCACACCTTTGCCTTTGTACGGCTCTGGTGGACGGAAGTCGCGGATCTCAGCGGCCACCTGACCTACCAGCTGCTTATCAATACCCTTGATCAGGATATCGGTTTGGCTAGGGGTCTCAGCGGTGATGCCTTCCGGCAGTTCGTAATCCACTGGGTGCGAGAAGCCAAGGGCCAGGTTCAGAACCGTGCCTTTTGCTTGCGCTTTGTAACCAACACCGACCAGCTGGAGCTTGCGCTCGAAGCCTTGGCTTACGCCTTGGACCATGTTGTTTACCAACGCACGAGTGGTACCGGCCATTGCGCGAGTTTGTTGATCGCCATTGCGAGCAGCGAAACGCAGCTCACCAGCTTCTTCAACGATCTCAACGGACGAATGGATGTTCAGTTCCAGAGTGCCCTTGGCACCCTTCACCGAAAGCTGTTGGCCTGCGAATTTTACTTCGACACCGGCTGGCAGCTTAACGGGGTTCTTAGCGACGCGTGACATGCTTATCCCCCCTTAGAACACAGTGCAAAGAACTTCGCCGCCGACACCGGCAGCGCGCGCAGCACGATCCGTCATCACACCTTTGTTGGTGGAGACGATAGACACACCGAGACCGCCACGAACTTTTGGCAGATCATCAACGGACTTGTACTGACGCAGGCCTGGACGGCTAACGCGCTTCACTTCTTCGATGACCGGACGGCCTTCGAAGTACTTCAGCTCGATGGACAGCAGTGGTTTGATTTCGCTGCTGATCTGATAACCCGCAATGTAGCCTTCGTCTTTCAGGACTTTGGCAACAGCAACCTTCAACGTGGAAGATGGCATGCTTACGACGGACTTTTCAGCCATCTGGGCATTACGGATACGAGTTAGCATGTCCGCTAACGGGTCCTGCATACTCATGGCTAGACGCTCCTAATACAAAAAAATTAGCCTTGCGGCCATTACGTGTCGCCGAGAATCTCCGAGCACAAAACACACGGGCTCAGGCGAGCCGCGTATTTTAGACACACTCCGGAAATGAAACAAGCCCCAAAAGGGGCTTGTTCCAGATTCTAGGCCACCGGCGGTCAGTATCTTGCGATCCTGGCCACCGAGACTTCGAACGTACTTACCAGCTGGCTTTAACCAGACCTGGTACGTCACCACGCATTGCCGCTTCACGCAGTTTGTTACGGCCGAGGCCGAACTTGCGGTAAACGCCGTGTGGACGACCGGTCAGGCGGCAGCGGTTACGCATGCGCGAAGCGCTTGCGTCACGTGGCTGCTTCTGCAGAGCAACTGTAGCTTCCCAACGCGCTTCTGGACTTGCGTTCAGATCAACGATGATTGCTTTCAGTGCTGCACGCTTCTTGGCGTACTTGGCAACCGTGAGCTGACGCTTCAGCTCGCGGTTTTTCATGCTCATCTTGGCCATGGTCCTACTCCAATCAGTTGCGGAACGGGAATTTGAACGCACGCAGCAGAGCGCGGCCTTCATCATCGTTCTTGGCAGTGGTGGTCAGGGTGATGTCCAGACCGCGGAGAGCATCGATCTTGTCGTAGTCGATTTCCGGGAAGATGATCTGCTCTTTAACGCCCATGCTGTAGTTACCACGACCATCGAAGGACTTGGCATTCAGGCCGCGGAAGTCGCGGACCCGAGGCAGGGAGATCGACAGCAGACGATCCAGGAATTCGTACATACGCTCACGGCGCAGAGTCACTTTGACGCCGATCGGCCATCCTTCACGGACTTTAAAGCCAGCGATGGATTTACGAGCGTAGGTCACAACGACTTTTTGGCCGGTGATCTTTTCCAGGTCAGCAACAGCGTGCTCGATGACTTTTTTGTCGCCGATCGCTTCGCCCAGACCCATGTTCAGGGTGATTTTGGTAACGCGCGGAACTTCCATCACGTTCGAAAGCTTAAGTTCTTCCTTAAGTTTCGGTGCGATTTCCTTCCGGTAAATCTCTTTTAGTCGTGCCATGGTCTTCTACCTAGCAGTGTTCAAGCATCAACCGCTTTTTGGGTCGACTTGAAGACACGAATTTTCTTACCGTCTTCTACTTTGAAACCAACGCGGTCAGCCTTGTTGGTTTCGCCGTTGAAGATGGCGACGTTAGAAGCGTGCAGTGGCGCTTCTTTCTCGACGATACCGCCTTGTACGCCCGACATCGGGTTAGGCTTGGTATGACGCTTGACCAGGTTCAGACCACCAACGACCAGACGGTCATCAGCAAGAACCTTCAGCACCTTACCGCGCTTACCTTTGTCTTTGCCGGCGATCACGATGATCTCGTCGTCACGACGAATCTTTTGCATGTCGGATCTCCTTACAGCACTTCTGGGGCGAGCGAGACGATCTTCATGAACTTCTCAGTACGAAGTTCACGGGTCACTGGCCCAAAGATACGGGTGCCGATCGGCTCTTGCTTGTTGTTCAGAAGAACAGCAGCGTTGCCATCAAAGCGGATAATGGAGCCATCTGCACGGCGTACGCCGTGACGAGTGCGGACTACAACAGCAGTCATCACTTGGCCTTTTTTCACTTTACCGCGAGGAATTGCTTCCTTCACGGTAACTTTGATGATGTCACCGATACCAGCGTAACGACGATGGGAGCCACCCAGCACCTTGATGCACATAACGCGGCGTGCGCCGCTGTTATCGGCCACATCGAGCATGGATTGAGTCTGAATCATATAATTTCTCCGACCCCTAGTCCTTAGACTTCCACAGCGCGTTCGAGAACATCAACCAGGGCCCAAGACTTGGTCTTGGCCAACGGACGAGTTTCACGAATAGTGACTTTGTCGCCGATGTGGCACTGGTTGGTTTCGTCGTGCGCGTGCAGCTTAGTCGAACGCTTAACGTATTTACCGTAGATCGGGTGCTTAACGCGACGCTCGATCAAAACGGTGATGGTTTTGTCCATCTTGTCGCTGACAACACGGCCAGTCAGCGTACGGACAGTCTTTTCGGCTTCAGCCATGATCACTTACCTGCCTGCTGGTTGAGCACAGTCTTCACGCGAGCAATGTCACGCTTAACTTGCGAGAGCAGATGAGACTGCCCCAACTGGCCAGTTGCTTTCTGCATACGCAGATTGAACTGGTCGCGCAGCAGGCCGAGCAGTTGCTCGTTCAGCTGCTGTGCGGATTTTTCACGAAGTTCATTCGCTTTCATCACATCACCGTCCGTTTAACAAAGGAGGTGGCGAGCGGCAGCTTTGCAGCAGCCAGGGCGAAAGCCTCACGCGCCAGCTCTTCAGTAACACCCTCGATTTCATACAGGACTTTGCCTGGCTGAATCTGGGCAACCCAATATTCCACGTTACCCTTACCTTTACCCATCCGAACTTCGAGGGGCTTTTTGGAGATAGGCTTGTCCGGGAATACACGGATCCAGATCTTGCCGCCACGTTTAACGTGACGGGTCAGTGCACGACGCGCTGACTCGATCTGACGAGCGGTGAGACGACCACGAGCTACAGACTTCAGCGCATATTCGCCGAAGCTGACTTTGCTACCGCGCTGAGCCAGACCACGGTTGTGGCCTGTCATCTGCTTGCGGAACTTCGTACGCTTTGGTTGCAACATTTGGCGTACCCCTTACTTAGCAGCTTTTTTACGAGGCGCTGGTGCTTGTGGTTTCAGTTCTTCTTGGCGACCACCAATTACTTCGCCTTTGAAGATCCAAACCTTTACACCGATCACACCGTAGGTGGTGTGAGCTTCGTAGTTGGCATAGTCGATGTCGGCACGCAGGGTGTGCAGTGGCACACGACCTTCGCGATACCATTCAGTACGTGCGATTTCAGCACCGCCGAGACGACCGCTCACTTGGATTTTGATGCCTTTGGCACCAATGCGCATGGCGTTCTGTACTGCGCGCTTCATAGCGCGACGGAACATAACGCGACGCTCCAGCTGCTGAGCTACGCTCTGCGCAACCAGCATACCGTCGAGCTCCGGCTTGCGGATCTCTTCGATATTGATGTGCACAGGCACACCCATTTGCTTGGTCAGGTCCTGACGCAGTTTCTCAACATCTTCACCTTTCTTCCCGATAACGATACCTGGACGAGCGGTGTGGATGGTGATACGTGCAGTTTGAGCAGGACGATGGATATCGATACGGCTCACGGACGCGCTTTTTAGTTTGTCTTGGAGATACTCACGCACCTTCAGATCAGCGAACAAGTAGTCCGCATAAGTCCGACCGTCTGCGTACCAGACGGAGGTGTGCTCCTTGACGATTCCCAGGCGAATGCCAATGGGATGTACTTTCTGACCCATCTCTTCGACTCCGTTACTTGTCAGCAACCTTGACAGTGATATGGCAAGACCGCTTGACGATGCGATCAGCTCGGCCTTTGGCACGAGGCATGATGCGCTTCAGCGAACGCCCTTCGTTGACGAAAACGGTGCTGACCTTCAGGTCATCAACGTCTGCGCCTTCGTTGTGCTCGGCGTTGGCTACGGCCGACTCCAGCACTTTCTTGATGATCTCGGCGGCTTTCTTACTGCTGAAAGCCAACAGGTTGAGCGCTTCGCCCACCTTCTTCCCGCGGATCTGGTCGGCGACCAAGCGGGCTTTCTGGGCGGAGATTCGAGCGCCCGACAACTTAGCGGCTACTTCCATCGTTCCTTACCCCTTAACGCTTGGCTTTCTTGTCTGCCACGTGCCCACGATATGTGCGGGTACCGGCAAACTCGCCTAGTTTGTGGCCGACCATGTCTTCGTTCACGAGAACTGGAACATGTTGACGACCGTTATGCACTGCAATGGTCAGACCGACCATTTGTGGCAGGATCATCGAACGACGCGACCAGGTTTTCACCGGTTTGCGATCGTTCTTTTCCGCCGCCACTTCGATCTTCTTCAGTAGGTGAAGATCAATAAAAGGACCTTTTTTCAGAGAACGTGGCACTGTCGTATCCCTCTATTTACTTGCGACGACGGACGATCATTTTGTCGGTACGCTTATTACCACGAGTCTTCGCGCCCTTAGTCGGGAAGCCCCATGGCGATACCGGATGACGACCACCAGAGGTACGACCTTCACCACCACCGTGTGGGTGGTCAACCGGGTTCATGGCAACACCACGAACGGTTGGGCGAACGCCACGCCAGCGTTTGGCACCAGCTTTACCCAGCGAACGCAGGCTGTGCTCGGAGTTCGAGACTTCGCCCAGGGTCGCACGGCATTCAGCCAATACTTTACGCATTTCACCAGAGCGCAGACGCAGGGTCACGTAGACACCTTCACGAGCGATCAGCTGAGCCGAAGCACCAGCGGAACGAGCGATTTGCGCGCCTTTACCCGGCTTCAATTCGATGCCGTGTACGGTGCTACCAACTGGAATGTTGCGCAGCTGCAGAGCGTTGCCCGGCTTGATCGGTGCCAAAGCACCTGCGATCAGCTGGTCACCAGCACTCACGCCTTTAGGGGCGATGATGTAGCGACGCTCGCCATCTGCGTACAGCAGCAGAGCGATGTGAGCAGTACGGTTTGGATCGTATTCGATACGCTCGACAGTGGCAGCGATGCCATCTTTGTCGTTGCGACGGAAGTCGACCAGACGATAATGCTGCTTATGGCCACCACCGATGTGACGAGTGGTAATACGACCATTGTTGTTACGACCACCAGTCTTCGATTTCTTCTCGAGCAGCGGTGCGTGAGGAGCGCCTTTATGCAGCTCCTGGTTGACCACCTTGACCACAAAACGGCGGCCAGGGGAAGTCGGTTTGCATTTAACGATTGCCATGATGCACCCCTTCCTTACTCAGCACTGCTGCTGAAATCGAGATCTTGGCCTGGCTGAAGGGAGATAACTGCCTTCTTCCAGTCATTACGCTTGCCCAGACCGCGAGCAGTGCGCTTGCTCTTACCCAGAACATTCAGGGTAGTAACACGCTCTACTTTCACGCTGAACAGGCTTTCGACGGCCTTCTTGATTTCCAGCTTGGTTGCGTCAGTTGCAACCTTGAAAACGAACTGGCCTTTCTTGTCAGCCAGAACCGTAGCCTTTTCGGAAACGTGCGGGCCAAGCAGAACTTTAAATACGCGTTCCTGGTTCATCCCAGCAGCTCCTCGAATTTCTTCACGGCCGACACGGTGATCAACACCTTGTCGTATGCGATCAGACTAACTGGATCGGAACCTTGCACGTCACGTACATCAACGTGTGGCAGGTTGCGAGCAGCCAGGTACAGGTTCTGATCAACAGCTTCAGACACGATCAGGACGTCAGTCAGGCCCATGCCGTTCAGCTTGTTCAGCAGATCTTTGGTTTTCGGCGCTTCAACAGCGAAGTCCTGAACCACGACCAGACGATCAGTACGCACGAGTTCAGCAAGGATGGAGCGCAGTGCTGCGCGATACATCTTCTTGTTGAGCTTCTGGGTGTGATCCTGTGGACGTGCTGCGAAAGTGGTACCGCCGCCACGCCAGATTGGGCTACGGATAGTACCGGCACGAGCGCGGCCAGTACCTTTCTGACGCCAAGGGCGCTTACCGCCACCACGAACGTCGGAACGGGTCTTTTGCTGCTTGCTACCTTGACGGCCGCCGGCCATGTAGGCCACGACTGCTTGGTGAACCAGCGTCTCGTTGAATTCGCCGCCAAATGTCAGTTCGGAAACTTCGATCGCTTGAGCGTCATTTACGTTTAATTGCATGTCAGCTTCCCCTTAACCGCGAGCCTTGGCCGCTGGACGTACAACCAGGTTGCCGCCAGTAGCGCCAGGAACAGCACCCTTGACCAACAACAGATTGCGTTCAGCGTCGACGCGCACTACTTCGAGGGACTGCACGGTCACGCGCTCAGCGCCCATATGACCGGACATTTTTTTGCCCTTGAATACACGACCAGGAGTCTGGCACTGGCCAATAGAGCCCGGGACGCGGTGGGAAACGGAGTTACCGTGAGTGTTGTCTTGGCCACGGAAATTCCAACGCTTGATCGTACCCTGGAAGCCTTTACCCTTGGACTGACCGGTTACATCAACCAGTTGACCAGCGGCGAAGATTTCAGCGTTGATCAGATCGCCAGCCTGGTAGTCGCCGTCTTCAAGACGGAACTCCATGACAGTACGACCAGCTGCAACGTTTGCTTTAGCGAAGTGACCTGCTTGAGCAGCAGTCACACGCGAAGCACGACGCTCGCCGACAGTGACTTGCACTGCACGATAGCCATCGGTTTCTTCAGTTTTAAACTGGGTGACGCGATTCGGTTCGATCTCAATGACCGTGACCGGAATGGAGACACCTTCTTCGGTGAAAATACGGGTCATACCGCATTTACGACCGACTACACCAATAGTCATGTTGTAAACCTCATGAGTGTACGGGGCTTTCACCCGCTATGGCCGCCCATTTCAGAGCGTTACACGACTAAGACCCAAGTCTTAGCCGAGGCTGATCTGTACTTCCACACCGGCCGCCAGATCAAGCTTCATAAGTGCATCAACGGTTTTATCCGTTGGCAGGACGATGTCCAGCACGCGCTTATGAGTACGGATCTCGTACTGGTCACGCGCGTCTTTGTTGACGTGCGGGGAGACCAGAACGGTGAACCGCTCTTTACGGGTAGGCAGTGGAATTGGACCACGCACTTGAGCACCAGTACGTTTCGCGGTTTCCACGATTTCCTGGGTGGATTGGTCGATCAGTTTGTGGTCAAAAGCCTTCAACCTGATACGAATTTGCTGATTTGCCATTGGATTTCAGACTCCGGCTGCTATTCCCAGCGAGCGCAACACGCCCGTTAAAAGGAGGCGCAATTCTATAGACGCCCCATATGGGTGTCAACTCAATAAAAAAGCCCCCGCTGAGCGGGGGCTTTTTCAAGTCATCACTTATTAAGCGATGATTTTGGCTACGACGCCAGCGCCGACGGTACGACCGCCTTCACGGATAGCGAAACGCAGACCATCTTCCATTGCGATGGTTTTGATCAGGGTGACAACCATTTTGATGTTGTCGCCTGGCATTACCATTTCAACGCCTTCCGGCAGTTCGCAGTTACCGGTCACGTCAGTGGTCCGGAAGTAGAACTGTGGACGGTAGCCTTTGAAGAACGGAGTGTGACGACCGCCTTCTTCTTTGCTCAACACGTACACTTCAGCTTCGAAGGTAGTGTGCGGCTTAACCGAACCTGGCTTGACCAGAACCTGGCCACGCTCAACGTCGTCACGCTTGGTACCACGCAGCAGAACGCCGCAGTTCTCGCCTGCACGACCTTCGTCGAGCAGTTTACGGAACATTTCAACACCGGTGCAGGTGGTGACAGTAGTGTCACGCAGACCAACGATTTCCAATGGATCTTGAACCTTAACGATACCGCGCTCGATACGACCAGTCACAACAGTACCACGACCGGAGATCGAGAATACGTCTTCGATTGGCATCAGGAACGGCTTGTCGATAACACGAACTGGATCTGGGATGTAGCTGTCCAGAGTCTCAACCAGTTTACGAACGGCAGTGGTGCCCATTTCGTTGTCGTCAAGACCGTCCAGAGCCATACGAGCAGAACCGATGATGATCGGAGTGTCGTCGCCTGGGAAGTCGTAAGTGCTCAGCAGATCGCGCACTTCCATCTCAACCAGTTCCAGCAGCTCAGCGTCGTCTACCAGGTCAGCCTTGTTCAGGAAAACCACGATGTACGGAACGCCTACCTGACGGGACAGCAGGATGTGCTCACGGGTTTGTGGCATCGGACCATCAGCGGCCGAGCAAACCAGGATCGCGCCGTCCATCTGGGCAGCACCGGTGATCATGTTCTTCACATAGTCAGCGTGACCTGGGCAGTCAACGTGAGCGTAGTGACGGATCAGCGAGTTGTATTCAACGTGCGCGGTGTTGATGGTGATACCACGAGCTTTTTCTTCTGGTGCGCTGTCGATCTTGTCGAAGTCAACACGAGCCGAACCGAAAACTTCGGAGCAGACGCGAGTCAGAGCAGCGGTCAGAGTGGTTTTACCGTGGTCAACGTGGCCGATAGTGCCAACGTTTACGTGCGGTAGGGAACGATCAAATTTTTCTTTAGCCACGACAATTAACTCCTTGCCTAAAGGACTGAATCAGCCTTGTTTTTTGGATACAGTTTCAGCGATGTGCGCCGGAGCTGTGTTGTATTTTTTGAATTCCATAGAGTAGCTTGCGCGACCCTGAGACATGGAACGAACGTCGGTCGCATAACCGAACATCTCGCCCAACGGAACCTCGGCACGAATCACTTTGCCGGAAACCGTATCTTCCATACCCAAGATCATGCCGCGACGACGGTTAAGGTCGCCCATCACGTCACCCATGTAGTCTTCAGGCGTAACGACTTCTACTGCCATGATTGGCTCAAGCAACTCACCACCGCCCTTCTGGGCCAGTTGCTTGGTAGCCATGGAAGCAGCCACCTTAAACGCCATCTCGTTGGAGTCGACGTCGTGGTAAGAACCGTCAAAAACGGTCGCCTTCAGGCCGATGAGCGGATAGCCGGCAACAACACCGTTCTTCATCTGCTCTTCGATACCCTTCTGGATAGCCGGGATGTATTCCTTAGGAACAACACCGCCCACTACTTCGTTCACGAATTGCAGACCTTCCTGACCTTCATCAGCAGGAGCAAAACGGATCCAGCAATGGCCGAACTGGCCACGACCGCCGGACTGACGAACGAATTTGCCTTCGATTTCGCAGTTCTTCGTGATGCGCTCACGATAGGAAACCTGAGGCTTACCGATGTTGGCTTCGACGTTGAACTCACGGCGCATCCGGTCAACCAGGATGTCCAGGTGAAGCTCGCCCATGCCGGAGATGATCGTTTGACCAGTCTCTTCATCAGTCTTGACGCGGAAAGATGGATCTTCCTGAGCAAGCTTGCCCAGAGCGATACCCATTTTTTCCTGGTCATCCTTGGTCTTAGGCTCAACGGCAACCGAAATAACCGGCTCCGGGAAGTCCATGCGAACCAGGATGATTGGCTTGGCAGCGTCGCACAAAGTCTCACCAGTGGTGACGTCCTTCATGCCGATCAGGGCCGCGATGTCACCAGCGCGTACTTCCTTGATCTCTTCACGGGCGTTTGCGTGCATTTGCACCATACGACCCACACGCTCTTTCTTGCCTTTAACCGAGTTGATCACGCCGTCGCCGGAGGCCAACACGCCCGAGTAAACGCGGACGAAGGTCAAAGTACCCACGAATGGGTCAGTAGCGATCTTGAACGCCAGAGCCGAGAACGGCTCGCTGTCATCGGCGTGACGCTCCATCTCTTCTTCCTCGTTATCAGGGTTGGTACCCTTGATAGCAGGAATGTCGGTTGGAGCAGGCAGGTAGTCGATAACGGCGTCGAGAACCAGGGGAACACCCTTGTTCTTGAAGGAAGAACCGCAAACAGCCAGAACGATCTCACCAGCGATAGTACGCTGACGCAGAGCGGCCTTGATTTCCACGTTGGTGAGTTCTTCACCTTCGAGGTACTTGTTCATCAGCTCTTCGCTGGCTTCGGCAGCAGCCTCAACCATGTTGTTACGCCACTCGTCAGCCAGCTCCTGCAGTTCTGCAGGGATAGGCTTACGAACAGGAACCATGCCTTTGTCAGCGTCATTCCAGTAAACAGCTTCCATGTTGATCAGATCGATCTGACCCTGGAAGTTGTCTTCGGAACCGATAGCCAACTGGATTGGCACCGGAGTGTGACCCAAACGCTGTTTGATCTGACCGATCACGCGCAGGAAGTTGGCACCAGCACGGTCCATCTTGTTTACGTAAACAAGACGTGGAACGCCGTACTTGTTGGCCTGACGCCATACGGTTTCCGACTGAGGCTCAACACCCGAAGTACCGCAGAACACAACGACAGCGCCGTCGAGTACGCGCAGGGAACGCTCAACTTCAATGGTGAAGTCTACGTGGCCCGGGGTATCGATTACGTTGAAGCGGTGCTCGTCCTTGTACTGCTTCTCGGAACCTTTCCAGAAGGCGGTAATAGCAGCAGAAGTAATGGTAATACCACGCTCCTGCTCCTGAACCATCCAGTCTGTGGTCGCGGCGCCGTCATGCACCTCGCCCATTTTGTGACTTTTGCCGGTGTAAAACAGTACGCGCTCGGTGGTGGTGGTTTTACCAGCATCCACGTGAGCAACGATACCGATGTTACGGTAGCGGCTAATCGGAGTAGTACGAGCCATAAAGCCCTCGCAAAATTAGTGAAGCTAGAATTAGAAGCGGTAGTGCGAGAAAGCTTTGTTGGCTTCAGCCATACGGTGCACGTCTTCACGCTTCTTAACAGCAGCACCTTTACCTTCAGCAGCGTCCAACAGTTCGCCAGCCAAACGCAGGGCCATAGACTTCTCGCCGCGCTTACGGGCGAAGTCTACCAACCAGCGCATTGCCAAAGCGTTACGACGGGACGGGCGAACTTCAACCGGAACCTGGTAAGTAGCACCGCCTACACGGCGCGACTTCACTTCGACCAGCGGAGCGATGGCGTCGAGAGCTTTCTCGAAGATTTCCAGGGGGTCGCTGTTCTTGCGTTCTTTAACCTTTTCCAGCGCGCCATAAACGATACGCTCGGCAACGGCTTTCTTGCCGCTTTCCATTACGTGGTTCATGAACTTGGCCAGGATTTGGCTTCCGTATTTTGGATCGTCAAGCACTTCGCGCTTGGCTGCTACGCGTCTTCTTGGCATGGATAAGCCCTCAAACGGTCTTCAGGTTCGCTCGGAATCGGTGCCCTTTCGGGACGCCTCCGACCTTACTCTTATCGACTCAGAAAATAAGATGATTCAGTTTTACAAAAAGCCGCTACTACTTAGGCTTCTTGGTACCGTACTTCGAACGACCCTGGTTACGACCTTTAACGCCGGAAGTATCCAAGGAGCCGCGTACGGTGTGATAACGAACACCTGGCAAGTCTTTTACACGACCGCCGCGGATCAGTACCACGCTGTGCTCTTGCAGGTTGTGACCTTCACCGCCGATGTACGAGGAAACCTCGAAACCGTTGGTCAGGCGCACACGGCATACTTTACGCAGTGCCGAGTTAGGTTTTTTCGGCGTAGTGGTATACACGCGAGTGCATACGCCACGACGTTGCGGGCAGTTCTGCAGCGCAGGCACGTCGGATTTCTCGACGATACGCTTACGCGGCTGACGTACCAGCTGGTTGATAGTTGCCATCTACTAGCTCCACTGTTGTCTTGCGACGCTATTGTCTTGCAAGAAAAGCAAAATGGCAGGAACGAATTCCCGCCAAATTTAGGGGTACAAGAGTCTAAAGAGGATCTTGTCCCCAGTCAAGGCAAGGCCCCGACCTCCCCTTCCATCGAACCGGGACAAATCTGTCTCGATCCGACGAACGGGGCTGCCAGGGCCCGGTCTTATTTACCGCAGAACTCAGTTACCGCTTGAGTTCAGCGCTTCGGTCAGTGCAGCTTCCACTTCACTGGCGCTTACGCGCAACGGCTTGTCGAGTTCACGGCGACGCTTACGCTCGCTGTGGTAGGCCAAACCGGTACCGGCCGGGATCAGACGACCCACAACCACGTTTTCTTTCAGGCCGCGCAGGTAATCGCGCTTGCCGGTTACCGCTGCTTCGGTCAGTACGCGAGTAGTCTCCTGGAAGGAGGCCGCCGAGATGAACGACTCAGTGGACAACGACGCCTTGGTGATACCCAGCAACACACGAGTGAACTTGGAAACGAATTTCTCGTCGTTCGCCAGGCGCTCGTTCTCTACCAGTACGTGAGTCAGTTCCATCTGGTCGCCCTTGATGAAACTCGAATCGCCGGATTCAGCGATTTCAACTTTACGCAGCATCTGACGCAGGATGGTCTCGATGTGCTTATCGTTGATCTTCACGCCTTGCAGACGGTAAACGTCCTGGATCTCGTTAACGATGTACTTGGCCAGCGCACTCACACCCAGCAGACGCAGGATGTCGTGTGGATCGCTCGGGCCGTCGGAGATAACTTCGCCGCGGTTTACCTGTTCGCCTTCGAAGACGTTCAGGTGACGCCACTTCGGAATCAGCTCTTCGTACGGATCGCTACCGTCGTTCGGGGTGATAACCAGGCGGCGCTTGCCCTTGGTCTCTTTACCGAACGCGATGGTGCCGCTGACTTCAGCCAGAATCGACGCTTCTTTCGGGCGACGAGCTTCGAACAAGTCGGCAACACGCGGCAGACCACCGGTGATGTCACGGGTCTTCGAAGTTTCTTGCGGGATACGAGCGATAACATCACCGATCGCGATCTTCGCACCATCCGCAACACCGACCAGGGCGTTGGCTGGCAGGAAGTACTGAGCGATAACGTCAGTGCCTGGCAGCAACAGATCCTTGCCGTTGTCATCAACCATCTTCACGGCAGGACGGATATCTTTGCCTGCAGCTGGACGATCTTTGGCGTCGAGTACTTCAATGTTGGTCATACCGGTCAATTCGTCAGTCTGACGCTTGATCGTGATGCCTTCTTCCATGCCCACGTAGGTCACGGTACCTTTCATTTCGGTAACGATTGGGTGAGTGTGCGGATCCCACTTGGCCACGATTGCGCCAGCGTCGACCTTGTCACCTTCTTTAACCGAAATCACAGCACCGTACGGCAGCTTGTAACGCTCACGCTCACGACCGTAGTCATCAGCGATTGCCAGCTCACCGGAACGGGACACAGCAACCAGGTGGCCATCCACTCGCTCAACGTGCTTCAGGTTGTGCAGACGGACGGTACCGCCATTCTTCACCTGAACGCTGTCGGCTGCGGAGGTCCGGCTTGCCGCACCACCGATGTGGAACGTACGCATGGTCAGCTGGGTACCTGGCTCACCGATGGACTGGGCAGCGATAACGCCGACCGCTTCACCGATGTTCACCTGGTGACCACGAGCCAAGTCACGGCCGTAGCACTTGGCGCAAATGCCATAGCGGGTTTCGCAGCTGATCGGCGAGCGAACAATCACTTCGTCGATGCTGTTGAGTTCGATGAACTCGACCCACTTCTCGTCTACCAGGGTGCCGGCAGGAACGATGACTTCCTCGGTACCTGGCTTGAATACGTCACGGGCGATTACTCGACCCAATACGCGCTCACCCAACGGCTCTACAACGTCGCCGCCTTCGATGTGCGGAGTCATCAGCAGACCGTGTTCGGTGCCGCAGTCAACTTCAGTCACAACCAAGTCTTGCGCAACGTCTACCAGACGACGAGTCAGGTAACCGGAGTTAGCGGTTTTCAACGCGGTATCCGCCAGACCTTTACGAGCACCGTGAGTCGAGATGAAGTACTGAAGTACGCTCAAACCTTCACGGAAGTTCGCAGTAATCGGCGTTTCGATGATGGAACCGTCCGGCTTGGCCATCAGGCCACGCATACCGGCGAGCTGACGGATCTGCGCAGCAGAACCCCGTGCGCCCGAGTCGGCCATCATGTACATCGAGTTGAACGACTCTTGATCGACTTCCACGCCATGACGGTCGATAACACGCTCTTTCGAGAGGTTCGACATCATCGCCTTCGACACTTCGTCGTTGGCCTTGGACCAAAGGTCGATCACTTTGTTGTACTTCTCGCCCTGGGTTACCAGGCCGGAGGCGTACTGGCTTTCGATCTCTTTCACTTCATCGGTGGCAGCACCGATGATGGCGGCTTTCTCGTCCGGGATAACGAAGTCGTTAACACCGATGGAAACGCCGGAAATGGTCGAATAAGCAAAACCGGTGTACATCAACTGGTCAGCGAAGATAACGGTCTCTTTCAAACCAACCACGCGGTAGCACTGGTTGATCAGCTTGGAGATCGCCTTTTTCTTCATTGGCTGGTTGACCACGTCGTACGACAGGCCAGGCGGAACAACCTGGAACAACAGCGCACGGCCGACAGTGGTGTCGACGATACGGGTGTTCTTGACGCTGCCACCGTCACGATCGTTGATGGTTTCGTGGATGCGGACTTTAACCTTGGCGTGCAGTGCGGCTTCGCCGGCACGGAACACACGGTCAACTTCCTGCAGATCCGCGAACACACGACCTTCGCCCTTGGCGTTGATCGCTTCACGAGTCATGTAGTACAGACCCAATACAACGTCCTGCGACGGAACGATGATTGGCTCACCGTTGGCTGGCGACAGAATGTTGTTGGTCGACATCATCAACGCACGCGCTTCCAGCTGGGCTTCCAGCGTCAGCGGTACGTGCACGGCCATTTGGTCGCCGTCGAAGTCGGCGTTGTACGCAGCACAGACCAGCGGGTGCAGCTGGATAGCCTTACCTTCGATCAGTACTGGTTCAAACGCCTGGATACCCAGACGGTGAAGGGTCGGTGCACGGTTGAGGAGAACCGGGTGTTCACGGATCACTTCAGCGAGAACGTCCCAAACCTCTGGCAGCTCGCGCTCGACCATCTTCTTGGCAGCTTTGATGGTGGTCGCGAGACCACGCATTTCCAGCTTGCCGAAAATGAACGGCTTGAACAGCTCGAGAGCCATCTTCTTCGGCAGACCGCACTGGTGCAGACGCAGGGTCGGGCCTACGGTAATTACCGAACGACCGGAGTAGTCAACACGCTTACCGAGCAAGTTCTGACGGAAACGACCCTGCTTACCCTTGATCATGTCAGCCAGGGATTTCAGAGGACGCTTGTTCGAACCGGTGATAGCGCGGCCACGACGACCGTTGTCGAGCAGGGCATCGACAGCTTCCTGCAACATACGCTTTTCGTTGCGCACGATGATGTCCGGAGCGGACAGGTCGAGCAGACGCTTCAAGCGGTTGTTACGGTTGATCACGCGACGGTACAGGTCGTTGAGGTCGGAAGTCGCGAAGCGACCACCATCCAACGGCACCAGCGGACGCAGGTCTGGCGGCAGAACCGGCAGAACGGTCAGCACCATCCACTCTGGCAAGTTGCCGGAACCCTGGAAGGCTTCCATCAACTTCAGACGCTTGGACAGTTTCTTGATCTTGGTTTCGGAGTTGGTTTGCGGAATTTCTTCACGCAGACGGCCAATCTCGTGTTCCAGGTCGATGGCGTGCAGCAGTTCGCGGACAGCTTCGGCACCCATGCGGGCATCGAAATCGTCGCCGAACTCTTCCAGCGCTTCGAAGTACTGCTCGTCGTTCAGCAGCTGACCCTTTTCAAGGGTGGTCATGCCTGGATCGATAACGACATAGCTCTCGAAGTAGAGAACGCGCTCGATATCACGCAGGGTCATGTCCATCAGCAAGCCGATACGGGACGGCAGTGATTTCAGGAACCAGATGTGGGCAACCGGCGAAGCCAGCTCGATGTGCGCCATGCGCTCACGACGAACCTTGGCCAGTGCAACTTCAACGCCGCACTTCTCGCAGATCACACCACGGTGCTTCAAGCGCTTGTACTTACCGCACAGGCACTCGTAATCCTTTACCGGGCCAAAGATCTTGGCGCAGAACAGGCCGTCACGCTCTGGTTTGAACGTACGGTAGTTGATGGTTTCCGGCTTTTTAACTTCACCGAACGACCACGAACGGATCATCTCAGGCGATGCCAACCCAATACGGATGGCGTCGAACTCTTCGACTTGACCCTGGTTTTTCAGCAAATTCAGTAGGTCTTTCAAGGCCTTTCCTCCTGGCGGAGCAGAGAGCGGGCTAAACAGCCCCGCTCTCGATTCGCGTCACGTGTTATTCGGTTTCCAGATCGATATCGATGCCGAGGGAACGAATTTCTTTGATCAACACGTTGAAAGACTCGGGCATGCCCGGCTCCATACGGTGATCGCCGTCCACGATGTTTTTGTACATCTTGGTCCGACCGTTCACATCGTCCGACTTCACTGTGAGCATTTCTTGCAGAGTGTAAGCAGCACCGTATGCTTCCAGTGCCCAGACCTCCATCTCCCCGAAACGCTGACCACCGAACTGAGCCTTACCACCCAGCGGCTGCTGGGTAACCAGGCTGTACGAACCGGTAGAACGAGCGTGCATCTTGTCGTCTACCAAGTGGTTCAGCTTCAGCATGTACATGTAGCCAACAGTAACCGGGCGCTCAAACTTGTTGCCGGTACGGCCGTCGAACAGCTGCATCTGGCCGCTTTCTGGCAGGTCTGCCAGTTTCAGCATGGCCTTGATTTCGCTTTCCTTGGCACCGTCGAACACCGGGGTAGCCATTGGAACGCCGCCGCGCAGGTTCTTCGCCAGATCCAGGATTTCCTGGTCGGAGAAGGTGTCCAGTTCTTCGTTGCGACCGCCGATCTCGTTGTAGATCTCGTGCAGGAACTTACGCAGGTCTGCGACCTTGCGCTGCTCTTCGATCATACGGTTGATCTTCTCGCCCAGACCTTTGGCCGCGAGGCCCAGGTGGGTTTCAAGGATCTGACCAACGTTCATACGCGAAGGTACGCCCAACGGGTTGAGGACGACATCGACCGGGGTGCCATTGGCATCGTGCGGCATGTCTTCAACCGGCATGATCACGGAGACCACACCTTTGTTACCGTGACGACCGGCCATCTTGTCGCCCGGCTGGATGCGGCGACGGATTGCCAGGTAAACCTTGACGATTTTCAGCACGCCTGGAGCCAGGTCATCGCCCTGCTGCAGTTTGCGCTTCTTGTCTTCGAACTTGTCGTCCAGCAGACGGCGACGATCGACGATGTAGGCCTGGGCCTTCTCGAGCTGCTCGTTCAGAGCATCTTCAGCCATGCGCAGTTTGAACCACTGCCCGTGCTCAAGACCGTCGAGTACTTCGTCGGTGATGTCCTGACCTTTCTTCAGACCTGCGCCGCCTTCAGCCTTGTGGCCTACCAGGGCGGAACGCAGACGTTCGAAGGTCGCGCCTTCAACGATACGGAACTCTTCGTTCAGATCCTTGCGGATCTCGTCGAGTTGGGTCTTCTCGATGGACAGTGCACGAGCATCACGCTCAACGCCGTCACGGGTGAAGACCTGTACGTCGATGACAGTGCCCTTGGTACCGGTAGGTACACGCAGGGAAGTGTCTTTAACGTCGCTGGCTTTTTCACCGAAGATGGCACGCAACAGCTTCTCTTCCGGAGTCAGTTGGGTCTCGCCTTTCGGAGTGACCTTACCTACCAGAATGTCGCCTGCGCCAACTTCAGCACCTACGTAAACGATACCGGCTTCGTCCAGCTTGTTCAGTGCAGCTTCACCCACGTTCGGGATGTCTGCAGTGATTTCCTCTGGCCCAAGCTTGGTGTCACGCGCCACACAGGTCAGTTCCTGAATGTGGATCGTGGTGAAGCGATCTTCCTGAACCACACGCTCGGACAGGCAGATGGAGTCTTCGAAGTTGTAACCGTTCCAGGCCATGAACGCGATGCGCATGTTCTGACCCAGTGCCAGCTCACCCATATCGGTGGACGGACCGTCTGCCATGATGTCGCTGCGCTGAACCCGATCACCCTTGCTGACCAGCGGACGCTGGTTGATGCAGGTGTTCTGGTTGGAGCGGGTGTATTTGGTCAGGTTGTAGATGTCGACACCGGCTTCGCCAGTTTCAACTTCGTCATCGGCAACACGAACCACGATACGGCTGGCATCAACGGAGTCGATCACGCCGCCACGACGAGCCACGACGCAAACGCCGGAGTCACGGGCTACGTTACGCTCCATGCCGGTACCTACCAGCGGCTTGTCAGCGCGCAGGGTCGGTACAGCTTGACGCTGCATGTTGGAACCCATCAACGCACGGTTGGCGTCATCGTGTTCCAGGAACGGGATCAGCGACGCTGCAACCGAAACTACCTGCTTCGGCGATACGTCCATCAAGGTGACGTCTTCCGGCGCCTTGACTGTGAACTCGTTCAAGTGACGAACAGCTACCAGCTCGTCGATCAGCATTTTCTTGTCGTTCATCGTGGCCGAAGCCTGAGCGATCACGTGATCAGCTTCTTCGATGGCGGACAGGAACACGATCTCGTCGGTGACCAGTGCGTCTTTCACCACGCGGTACGGGCTCTCGAGGAAGCCGTACTGGTTGGTGCGCGCATAGGCAGCCAGGGAGTTGATCAGGCCGATGTTCGGACCTTCCGGCGTTTCAATCGGGCATACACGACCGTAGTGAGTCGGGTGTACGTCACGGACTTCAAAGCCTGCACGCTCACGAGTCAGACCGCCCGGGCCCAGTGCGGAAACACGGCGCTTGTGGGTGATCTCGGAGAGCGGGTTGTTCTGGTCCATGAACTGCGAGAGCTGGCTGGAACCGAAGAACTCTTTCACCGCCGCAGCCACTGGCTTGGCGTTGATCAGGTCTTGCGGCATCAGGCCTTCGCTTTCGGCCATCGACAGACGCTCTTTGACCGCACGCTCAACACGTACCAGGCCAACGCGGAACTGGTTCTCGGCCATTTCGCCTACGCAGCGAACACGACGGTTACCCAGGTGGTCGATGTCATCGACGATGCCTTTGCCGTTACGGATGTCGACCAGGGTCTTCAGTACCGCGACGATGTCTTCCTTGCACAGCACGCCCGAACCTTCGATCTCGGTACGACCGATACGACGGTTGAACTTCATCCGGCCGACCGCAGACAGGTCATAGCGCTCAGGGCTGAAGAACAGGTTGTTGAACAGGGTCTCGGCAGCGTCTTTGGTTGGTGGCTCGCCAGGACGCATCATGCGATAGATCTCGACCAGCGCTTCCAATTGGTTGCTGGTGGAGTCGATCTTCAGGGTGTCGGAGACGAACGGGCCGCAGTCGATGTCATTGGTGTACAGGGTCTCGATGCGAACAACCTGGGACTTGGCGATTTTCGCCAGGATCTCGGTGTTCAGCTCGGTGTTGCATTCAGCCAGGATTTCGCCGGTGGCCGGGTGCACGATGACCTTGGCGGTGGTGCGACCCAGGACGTAGTCCAGAGGCACTTCCAGCGTCTTGATACCGGCTTTTTCGATCTGGTTGATGTGGCGCGCGGTAATACGGCGGCCGGCCTCAACGATGACCTTGCCTTTTTCGTCCTGGATGTCCAGAACGGCAATCTCACCACGCAGGCGCTGAGGCACCAACTCCAGGCTGAGGGTTTCGCCGCTCAGGTGGAATACGTTAGTGGTGTAGAAAGCGTCCAGCACTTGCTCAGTGGTATAGCCGAGCGCGCGCAGCAGTACCGAGGCCGGCAGCTTGCGACGACGGTCGATACGCACGAACACGCAGTCTTTCGGGTCGAACTCGAAGTCCAACCACGAACCGCGGTACGGAATGATCCGCGCGGAGTACAGGAGCTTGCCGGAGCTGTGCGTCTTGCCGCGGTCGTGGTCAAAGAACACGCCCGGGGAACGGTGCAGCTGGGAAACGATAACGCGCTCGGTACCGTTGATAACGAAGGTACCGTTCTCAGTCATCAGGGGGATTTCACCCATGTAGACTTCTTGCTCTTTGATGTCCTTGATCGCTTTGTTCGACGACTCTTTGTCGAAGATGATCAGACGGACTTTTACCCGCAAAGGTACGGCGTACGTAACACCGCGCAACACGCATTCTTTGACATCAAATGCCGGTTCGCCCAGGCGATAACCGACGTACTCCAGCGCAGCATTGCCGGAGTAGCTGATGATCGGGAAAACGGATTTGAAGGCCGCATGCAGGCCCACGTCGCGGAACTGATCTTTGGTCGCTCCCGCCTGCAAGAATTCACGATACGAATCCAGCTGGATAGCCAGAAGGTACGGGACATCCATGACGTCCGGCAACTTGCTAAAGTCCTTGCGGATACGTTTTTTCTCAGTATATGAGTAAGCCATCAGCGTTCCCCAGCTTGGTCACCTGCTTGTTTGGCCCCTCCCGACGGGAGCAGCCAGAAAATCTTGCAAACCCCATGGTTTGCGCCACCGCATCGGGTGGTTACAGCGCGTTATAGGCGACGACCGAGTCGATTGCCAATAACGGAAAAAGGCCGGTGGCAAGAGCCACCAGCCATCAGCCTTCAGCTTAACGCTTGGGCTGGAGACGCAAGGTCGATGCTTACTTCAGCTCGACTTTAGCGCCTGCTTCTTCCAGCACTGCTTTAGCTTTGTCAGCTGCGTCTTTCGACACTGCTTCCAGAACCTGGGCAGGGGCGCCGTCAACTACTGCCTTGGCTTCTTTCAGGCCCAGACCGGTCAGTTCACGTACTGCCTTGATCACGTTTACTTTCTTCTCGCCAGCTTCCAGCAGCATGACGTTGAATTCGGTTTGCTCTTCAGCAGCAACAGCGGCAACAGCTGGGCCAGCCGAAGCAGCGGCAGCGGAAACACCGAATTTTTCTTCGAAAGCTTTGATCAGCTCAACAACCTGCAGAACCGACATTTCAGCTACGGCGTTGAGGATATCGTCTTGGGAGATAGACATTGCTGTAATTCCTGAATTGGGGGACGGCCTACGCGGCCATCGAAATAAACAAAAATACGCGAGAGGAGATGCTCAGCCTTAGGCTGCGGCAGCTTCTTTTTGCTCGCGAACTGCGGCCAGAGTACGAGCCAACTTGCTGGTAGCGCCTTGAATCACGCTCATCAGCTGAGAAATAGCTTCGTTACGGGTCGGCAGTGTTGCCAGTACGTCGATTTGGTTAGCTGCGAGGAACTTGCCCTCGAACGCAGCTGCCTTGATCTCGAACTTATCCTGACCCTTGGCGAATTCCTTGAACAAACGGGCAGCAGCGCCAGGATGTTCCTTGGAGAACGCAATCAGGGTCGGGCCAGTGAACACGTCGTTGAGGACACTGTATTCAGTGTCAGCAACAGCGCGCTTGAGCAGGGTGTTACGTACAACACGTACGTATACGCCAGCTTCACGAGCCTCTTTACGGAGTCCGGTCATAGCGCTTACTGTCACACCACGGGCATCAGCCACGACAGCGGACAGAGCAGCTTTGGCAGCCTCGTTGACTTCAGCGACGATGGCCTTCTTGTCTTCGAGATTAATTGCCACGGGTTTAACTCCTGCTTGTTACCGTTTCATCTGGCCTGGGCCGGATGTCGTTTTGGTGTCTGATTCGGTAAGGAACCGGGAGCACCATCTGCGTAGGCTTGTGGTTTAAGACTTGCGTCGCCTACGGTCTTGGATAGCCCCCGCCAGGCAGGGACCCCAATCTTTCAATTGGCGCAATTACTTGCGCCAATTTGTGTCTTATACGTCCAGCGAGCCTTGGTCGATGACCAGACCTGGGCCCATAGTGGTGCTCAGGGTAACGCGCTTGACGTAGATACCTTTCGAGGAAGCTGGCTTGATACGCTTCAGATCAGCGATCAGGGCTTCAACGTTTTCCTTCAGCTTGACGGCATCAAAGCCGACTTTGCCAACGGAGGTGTGAATGATGCCGTTTTTGTCGGTGCGATAACGAACCTGACCAGCCTTGGCGTTTTTAACCGCGGTAGCTACGTCTGGAGTCACGGTGCCGACTTTAGGGTTAGGCATCAGACCACGTGGACCAAGGATCTGACCCAGCTGACCTACAACGCGCATTGCATCCGGGGAAGCAATTACGACGTCATAGTTCAGGTCGCCGCCTTTCATTTCGGCAGCCAGGTCGTCCATGCCAACGCGATCGGCGCCGGCGGCCAGAGCAGCTTCAGCTGCTGGGCCTTGGGTGAAGACAGCTACACGTACGGTCTTGCCAGTACCGTGTGGCAGCACAGTAGCGCTACGAACGACCTGGTCGGATTTACGTGGGTCAACGCCCAGGTTTACAGCAACGTCAACAGACTCGCTGAACTTGACAGTCGACAGCTCGGTCAGCAGAGCAGCAGCGTCTACAAAATTGTAGGACTTGCCCGCTTCGATTTTGCCGGCGATAGCCTTTTGGCGCTTGGTCAGCTTAGCCATTACACACCCTCCACGTTAAGGCCCATGCTACGAGCAGAACCGGCGATGGTACGCACGGCTGCATCCATATCAGCTGCAGTCAGATCCGCGTTTTTGGTTTTCGCGATTTCTTCCAGCTGAGCACGGGTCACGGTGCCAACCTTAACGGTGTTAGGACGAGCGGAACCGCTAGTCAGACCAGCAGCTTTCTTCAACAGAACCGAAGCCGGGGTCGACTTGGTTTCGAAGGTGAAGCTACGGTCGCTGTATACAGTGATGATCACTGGAGTCGGCAGACCTGGCTCAATACCCTGAGTACGGGCGTTGAAGGCCTTGCAGAATTCCATGATGTTCACGCCGTGCTGACCCAGAGCTGGACCAACAGGTGGGCTTGGGTTGGCCTGAGCGGCCTTCACTTGCAGCTTGATGTAAGCGGTAATCTTCTTGGCCATGAGGCACTCCAATTACGGGTTCGAACGCCTCGAAAGGCTCCCCGGTTACTTGCGCGTTTATCCCAGTGACGACAAAACCCCACAGCCTAAGGCTGCGGGGTTGGGATGCTTGCTCAGCTAGACTTTTTCGACCTGGCTGAACTCTAGCTCTACCGGAGTAGAGCGACCGAAAATGAGCACTGCCACTTGGATCCGGCTCTTTTCGTAGTTAACTTCTTCGACGGTGCCGTTAAAATCAGCGAACGGACCATCTGTGACACGAACAACCTCACCCGGCTCGAACAACGTCTTCGGCTTGGGCTTGTCGCTACCATCAGCAACGCGACGCAGAATTGCTTCTGCTTCTTTGTCAGTGATCGGAGCAGGCTTATCAGCGGTACCGCCGATGAAACCCATGACGCGAGGAGTGTCCTTGACCAAGTGCCAAGTACCCTCATTCATGTCCATTTGAACCAGCACGTAGCCAGGGAAGAACTTACGTTCGCTTTTGCGTTTCTGGCCATTACGCATTTCAACCACTTCTTCAGTGGGAACCAGAATTTCGCCGAAGCCATCTTCCATGCCTGCCAGCTTTACGCGCTCTAGCAAAGAGCGCATGACATGCTTCTCGTAACCCGAGTAAGCATGCACAACGTACCAACGCTTAGCCACGGGACACCCTTAGCCAACAATCAAGGAAACAAGCCAGCCGAGCAGGGAATCAAGCCCCCACAACAGCAACGCCATAACCAGAACAACAGCTACCACGATCAACGTGGTCTGCGTGGTTTCTTGGCGAGTCGGCCAAACGACTTTACGGATCTCGGTACGAGCTTCCTTCACCAGGACCGCAAACGACTTGCCTTTTGCAGTCTGCAGGCCAACAAAGGCAGCAACAGCAGCAAGGGCGAGCAATGCGAGGACACGGTACAGGATTGGCGACCCAGAGTAGTACTGGTTACCAACAACGCCTACAACCACAACAGCGACTACTACAAGCCACTTGAGCAGATCGAAGCGAGAGCCTTGAGCTTCAGCCTTAGGAGTCATCTATGAAGATCCTGTGAAAAGAAAGCCAGACACACCAAGTGAATCTGGCAGGTCAGGAGGGAATCGAACCCCCAACCTACGGTTTTGGAGACCGTCGCTCTGCCAATTGAGCTACTGACCTAAAACAAAATCAGGCCGACAATTATGCCGATCTGAAAAAGACTTTACAACAACAAACCCCTGCAGACCTGAAACCCACCCAAACAAAACAGCAAGAGAGGGCACATTCAACCGGAGGTAGCTGTTAAAACAAAGGCAGATATTTTCATATCTGCCTTGTTATATGGAGCTCTTGAGCGGATTTGAACCGCTGACCTCACCCTTACCAAGGGTGTGCTCTACCAACTGAGCTACAAGAGCGAAACAACTTGCACAACCTGCAAACTTGGAGCGGGTAGCGGGAATCGAACCCGCATCATCAGCTTGGAAGGCTGAGGTTCTACCACTAAACTATACCCGCGGAGCTTGCAGCTCACGCTAAAATGGTGGAGGGGGAAGGATTCGAACCTTCGAAGTCGTAGACGTCAGATTTACAGTCTGATCCCTTTGGCCGCTCGGGAACCCCTCCTAAGCGAGCCGGCATTCTACATCATGCCAGCCTTCTGTCAAGCATTTTCTCATTAAAAAATATGAGGTTAGCTGCGTTGACCTTCACTTCACCCTGTCGACCTAGAAGGTCTTCACTGCGAAGCGGGCGCCATTCTATGCAAACTATTCGAAGGTTGCAATGCCTTCGCACGGCATTATTTTATGTTTTAACTCATTGAATTCATTAGCAAGGTTTTCAAAGGGCAGATCATCGGCCAGACGCCTGCTTTCAGGGGCCACTCGCAGCCAGTATCCCGACGCATCAGGCAGGTTCAGAGACTGCAGCCTGACCTTGATATCCAGGCTGGTGAGGCGCTGCTCAACGGACTGAGCCTCTTTCTGATCAGGCAAACCGCCGATATACAAGCACATCGCCTGCGCATCAGGCGCTTTTGCCCTGTCTCGCCGAACCATCGCATCAGCCGATTCGCTCAACAGGCGGATATCTTGCTGAGAACCACGATAGAGAGCCAAAGGCGTGACATCTTTAGCGCGCAGAGGGGCCTCCTGCTGATGCCAGATGTAATAGAAGACATTGAGGACCAGCAAAAGCAGAAACAGCCAACGCATAAAAACCTCAGGACAAAGGGCACGCCATCGCCAAGCCAACAAAAACCAGATCAGGGACAAGCCTACCGTGAGGCACAGCGTCAGCCACGAGCTCAGCGTCCCCACCGGTAAGGAAGACGGTAAAATCGCCCCCCCAATAGCTTCGAGCCAACTCCAGCTGGGTCAACACAAAGCCCCTCAGCATCAGCGTACAGCCGCGCTCTACCGCCTCCACAGTTGTGCGCCCTGGAGACAGCACCTCAAGAGCCCGTTCAGCGGCGATATCGTCATAGCGTATTTTGCGGGTATGTGTTCGAAGCTGATTACGCATCAGCGGCATCCCCGGACAAATGAAACCGCCGAGATGCTCACCGTCTGCGGAAATGAAGTCTGCTGTTGCGGCGGTGCCAAAATCGAGCACCAGGCACGCGCCCGACGCCAGCTGAAACCCACCCAGCATCGCGAGCCAACGATCCAGTCCCAGGCGCTCGAAATCTTCGTACCCGTTCCGCACCCCACCCATCTGCCTCGCCGAAGCAGCACACAGCACCTTGACGCCAAATGCCTCGACCAGGGTAGCGACCAGTTGACTTGTCTCATCCGAAGCGCGAACACTCACCAGCCGGCAGTGTTTTAACGCGAGCCCCGTGAGCGCGAACAGGCTGTCGATCAGCGAGGCATCCGACCCAACGACACCTTCGGCAAAGATACGAGCCTTATCCGACTCAAGTACCCGCCATTTGATAAAGCTATTCCCACAGTCGAGCTCAAGAATCATCACGCAACCTCAGGCTTAGCTCACCACCGCTATATACTTTCTCAACACCATCCACGCTCAACCGCAATGCACCTTGCCCATCGACCCCCAGCACCACGCCGTCAATCTGGTTCACGCCCGCGATGAGCGATACAGGCCGGCCCTGCCATAAATGGCTTTGCTCCCACTCACCCTGAATTGCCGAAAAGCCAGATGCCTGGTGACGCTCAAGATAAGCCTGCAGCTGCACTCCAAGACGCGCTACCAGGTAGTTGCGATCAACAGCACTGCCGCTCTCCAACTGTACGGAGCTCCATTGCTGATCGACCTCATCCGCCTTCTGCATGTTCACGTTGATGCCGATACCAATAACGACGTGACAGACGTCAGCGGGATCCCCGACCAGTTCCAGGAGAATTCCGGCGATTTTTTTTTGCCCGACCAAAACGTCATTTGGCCACTTCAACCCTGCACCACGAACACCCGCGTCGCGCAGCGCCTGCATAACTGCAAGTCCGACCACCAGGCTTAGCCCTTCCAACTGACGCATGCCGCCTTCGATCCGCATCACAAGGCTGTAGTAGACGTTTTGAGCGAAAGGACTGACCCACTTTCGTCCGCGCCTTCCCCTGCCTGCAGTTTGCTGTTCTGAAAGCACAAGAAATGGCGCAGTGCGACCCGATTCAATCAGCCGCAATGCCTCGGCATTGGTAGAGTCAATGGAGTCAGAGATATGAACAGGCCATGCAGGAACAGGTACATGCCGAGCTATTTCATCGGCACTTAACAGTATCAGGGGCGCAGCCAACTGATACCCCCTGCCGCGCACTTTATGGATAGGTAGACCCAATTCCGCCTCGAGATGCTGAAGCTGCTTCCATACAGCACTGCGACTGACACCCAAGGCAGCACCGAGCGCCTCCCCGGAGTGGAATCGGCCATCTTTTAGAAGTTTCAACAACGTCAGCATGCAGGTCTCGCCTCACAATGAGGCACGCATGATAGCCATGCATTAGGCCATTGCATAGAAAGGCAGGACGTTAGCATTGAAGATGCTTGAAATTCGACCGCCCAAATTTTCCGACCGCGCAAAACAAAACCCCTGACTGCA
>NZ_JACAPM010000004.1:214864-371883 GCF_013385695.1 Pseudomonas sp. D8002 | reverse complement strand
GCCTTACTAACTCATTCTGGGCTTCGATGATCTGAAGCAACCCGCTGTCGAAACCTACATAACTCATTGTTTACCAAGGAGTTTTCCGTTTCGACTGCGCCGGAAGTGGGGCGAATTATAGACTTCCAGAATCTGCCGTCAACACCTTTTTTCACAATACTGTCATATCGGTCAAAAAAGCCCTGAAAAGCAAAGGCCGGCCCCAAGGGGCCGGCCTTCTACTTACCGAACCTACAAGCTAGGAAAGGCAAACTGCGACGCCTCATGACTGGCCCGTTGCGGCCAGCGCTGGGTAATCGCCTTGCGACGCGTATAGAACCGCACCCCATCCGGCCCATAGGCATGCAAGTCGCCAAACAGCGAGCGCTTCCAGCCACCAAAGCTGTGATAAGCCACCGGCACCGGCAATGGCACGTTGACGCCAACCATACCCACTTCAATCTCGTCACAGAACAACCGCGCCGCCTCACCGTCACGGGTGAAGATACAGGTGCCGTTGCCGTACTCGTGATCGTTGATCAACTGCATGGCCGCTTCCAGGCTGTTCACCCGAACCACACACAGCACCGGCCCGAAGATCTCTTCTTTATAGATGCGCATCTGCGGGGTCACGCGGTCGAACAAACTGCCCCCCAGGAAGAAGCCATCTTCATTACCGGCAATACTCAGGCCACGACCATCGACGACCAACTCAGCACCCGAAGAAACGCCGTCCTCTATATAGCCACTGACTTTATCGCGCGCCTGGCCAGTGACCAGCGGCCCCATGTCCAATCCACACGTGGTGCCCGCACCAATCTTCAGCGCCTTGATCTGCGGCACCAGCTTGGCGACCAATGCGTCAGCCACCTGGTCGCCGACACACACGGCAACAGAGATCGCCATGCAACGCTCACCGCAAGAACCATACGCCGCGCCCATCAAGGCACTGACAGCGTTATCGAGATCCGCATCCGGCATCAGCACCGCATGGTTCTTCGCCCCGCCCAACGCCTGTACACGCTTGCCGCGCTTGGTGGCTTCGGAATAGATGTACTCGGCGATCGGCGTCGAGCCGACAAAGCTCAACGCCTTGACTTCCGGCGCTTCGATCAACGCATCCACCGCCCCTTTATCGCCATGCACCACACTCAGCACGCCTTTAGGCAAGCCAGCTTCCTGCAACAGTTGTGCAATCAGCAGCGTCGAGCTTGGATCACGCTCCGACGGCTTGAGGATGAAGCAGTTACCGCAGACGATCGCCAGCGGATACATCCACAACGGCACCATCGCCGGGAAGTTGAACGGCGTAATACCGGCCACCACACCCAACGGCTGGAAGTCAGACCAGGCATCGATATTCGGGCCAACGTTACGGCTGTACTCGCCCTTGAGGATTTCCGGCGCCGAGCACGCGTACTCCACGTTCTCGATCCCGCGCTTGAGTTCACCAGCCGCATCTTCCAGGGTCTTGCCATGCTCTTCGCTGATCAGCTGGGAGATACGCGCTTCGTTCTGCTCAAGCAATTGCTTGAAACGAAACATCACCTGGGCACGCTTGGCCGGTGGCGTGTTACGCCAGGCCGGGAAAGCTGCCTTGGCCGAATCGATGGCGCTTTGAATGGTTTCACGGCTGGCCAACGGCACCTGGTGAATCACCTGGCCAGTCGACGGGTTGTACACGTCGGCAGTGCGACCGTTTTCGGTGACCAATTGGCCGTTGATCAAATGCTGGATGAGGCTCATGCAGGGCTCCTGAAAAGTTGTTCTATATAGAAGGAGAAATCAGTCGATCTTGTTCAGCACTTCGCCGACCGCATCGAACAAGCGATCCAGGTCCTGCGGCTTGCTGTTGAAGGTTGGGCCGAACTGCAGGGTGTCGCCGCCAAAGCGCACGTAGAAGCCGGCTTTCCACAAGGCCATGCCCGCTTCGAACGGACGCACGATGGCATCACCATCACGCGGGGCAATCTGGATCGCACCGGCCAGGCCATAGTTACGAATGTCGATCACGTTCTTGCTGCCCTTCAGACCGTGCAGCGCATTCTCGAAATGCGGTGCGACTTCGGCCACGCTCTGCACCAGGTTTTCCTTCTGCAGCAGGTCGAGTGCCGCCAAGCCAGCCGCGCAGGCAACCGGGTGGGCCGAGTAGGTGTAGCCGTGCGGGAATTCCACCGCGTACTCAGGCGTCGCCTGATTCATGAACGTCTGATAAATCTCGGTGCTGGCAATCACCGCGCCCATCGGGATCGCGCCGTTGGTGACTTGCTTGGCAATGCACATCAGGTCCGGGGTCACACCGAAGCTGTCAGCACCAAACATCGAACCGGTACGACCGAAGCCGGTGATCACTTCATCGAACACCAACAGGATGTTGTGCTGATCGCAGATCTCACGCAGACGCTTCAGGTAACCCTGCGGCGGAACCAGCACGCCGGCAGAGCCCGCCATCGGTTCAACAAACACCGCAGCGATGTTCGACGCATCGTGCAACTCGATCAGCTTGAGCAGCTCGTCCGCCAAGGCAATCCCGCCCAGCTCCGGCATGCCACGGGAGAACTCATTGCTCGCCAGCAGGGTGTGAGGCAGATGGTCAACATCCATCAGCCCCTGACCAAAAATCTTACGGTTACCGTTCACGCCGCCCAGGCTGGTACCGGCGATGTTCACGCCGTGATAACCACGGGCACGGCCGATCATCTTGGTCTTGGTCGCCTGGCCTTTCAGGCGCCAGTACGCACGCACCATCTTCACCGCGGTATCGGCGCACTCGGAGCCGGAGTCGGTGAAGAACACATGGTTCAGGTTACCCGGGGTCAGGTCGGTAATCTTTTCTGCCAGCTGGAACGACAACGGATGACCGTATTGGAAGCCCGGCGAGTAGTCCAACGTACCCAACTGCTTGGAGACCGCTTCCTGGATTTCCTTGCGAGTGTGCCCGGCGCCGCAGGTCCACAGACCCGACAGCGAGTCATACACCTTGCGCCCCTTGTCATCGGTCAACCAGCTGCCTTCGGCCGCCACGATCAGGCGCGGGTCACGATGGAAGTTACGGTTGGCGGTGTACGGCATCCAGTGCGCGTCCAGCTTCAGTTGGCTGGCCAGGGTGGACGGAGCGTTTTCGGGCATGTTCATGAGCAAAACCTCGCAAGGCAAAAGGCAGCGTCGGGATTGAAAAGCGTTGTTGCAGCTAAATTGCCACGGGGATAAAGTCGGTGAAATCCAACTCTTCTAACCTTCAGTCAGGCCTTCACTAAACTATGAGCAGCCGTCGACCCGACCCTCTGGCCCAAGTCAGCGACTTCGATATCCGCCTGTTGCGCATCTTTCGCAGCGTGGTGGAGTGCGGTGGCTTCTCGGCGGCGGAAACCGTACTGGGGATTGGCCGCTCGGCCATCAGCCAGCAAATGAGTGATCTTGAACAGCGCCTTGGCCTGCGCCTGTGCCAACGCGGGCGGGCGGGGTTTTCCCTGACCGAGGAAGGACGCGAGGTTTACCAGTCGGCACTGCAGCTGCTCAGCGCCCTGGAAAGTTTTCGCACCGAGGTCAACGGCCTGCACCAACACTTGCGCGGCGAGCTGATCATCGGCCTGACCGACAACCTGGTCACCCTGCCCCACATGCGCATCACCCACGCGTTGGCACAGTTGAAGGAACGCGGTCCGGATGTACAGATCCAGATCCGCATGATCGCCCCCAATGAAGTCGAACAAGGGGTGCTCGACGGCCGCCTGCATGTCGGCGTAGTCCCCCAGGCCAGCGCCTTGTCGGGACTTGAATACCAGCCGCTGTACAGCGAACGCTCGCTGCTCTATTGCGCAGTGGGCCACCCGCTGTTTTACGCCGACGACAAGCAACTGGACGACGACCGCGTCAACAGCCAGGACGCCATCGCCCCGACCTTCCGCCTGCCCGCGGATATCCAGGCGCACTACCAGGCACTCAATTGCACCGCCAGTGCCTCGGACCGCGAGGGCATGGCCTTCCTGATCCTGACCGGCCGCTACATCGGCTACCTGCCCGACCACTACGCCAGCCTGTGGGTACAACAAGGCCGACTGCGCGCGCTGAAACCGGCTACACGTTTTTACGATTTGAGCCTCGCTTCGGTCACGCGCAAGGGCCGTCGCCCTCATTTGGTGCTGGAAAGCTTCCTCGAAAGTCTGGCCGCAACGCGCTAACACGGGCCTTACATAAAAACCTGAGCAACTGGACAGCTTTTTGCAAGACAAGGGGATCTCGAACCGTCAGCCATGAGTTCCCCGCCATGCCGCCAGAATCCAACACCCCCAGCGACCTGATCTACGGCCTCAACGATCGGCCCAAACCTTTGCCTGCATTGCTTGCCGCGTTGCAGCATGTGTTGGCTGCCTTCGTCGGCATCATCACCCCGCCGCTGATCATCGGCTCTACCCTGGGCCTGACCGCCCACCTGCCCTACCTGATCAGCATGGCATTGATGGTTTCCGGTGTGGGCACCTTCATCCAGGCGCGCAGGCCGTTTGGCATTGGCGCCGGGATGATCTGCCTGCAGGGCACCAGCTTCGCGTTTCTCGGCGCCGTATTGTCGGCCGGGTTTCTGGTCAAGCAACGCGGCGGCAGCCCGGAAGACATCCTGGCGATGATTTTCGGTATCTGCTTCTTTGGCGCCGCAGTGCAGGTCGTGTTGAGCCGTTTCATCGGTCAGCTCAAAAGGGTAATCACGCCGCTGGTGACCGGCATCGTCATCACACTGATCGGCATCAGCCTGATCAAGGTCGGCATCACTGACCTTGGAGGCGGCTTCAATGCCCCGGACTTCGGCGCGCCAACCAACCTGGCACTCGGCCTGTTCGTGGTACTGACCATCATCCTGCTGAACCGCTCGAACACGCCATGGGTACGGCTCTCCGCCATCATCATCGGCCTCGCACTGGGCAGCCTCGCCGCCTGGTTCAGCGGCAAGTTGGTGCCCCAAGCCTTGCCTGATTTGCCATTGATCAGCCTGCCTACACCGTTCCACTTCGGTTTCAACTTCGATTGGAGCGCTTTCCTGCCGGTAGCACTGATTTATCTGATCAGCACCATCGAAACCGTCGGCGACCTCACTGCCAATTGCATGATCGCCCGCCAGCCCATCAGCGGCCCTTCCTATATAAGCCGACTCAAGGGTGGCGTACTGGGAGATGGCATCAGTTGCATGATCGCCGCCACCTTCAGTGCCTTTCCCAACACCACATTCGCCCAGAACAACGGCGTGATCCAGCTGACCGGCGTGGCCAGCCGTTACGTCGGCTTGTACATCGGCGCGGTACTGTTTTGCCTCGGGCTGTTTCCGTTGATTGGTGCGGTGCTGCAGCAAATCCCCAAGCCGGTGCTGGGCGGCGCAACCCTGGTGATGTTCGGCAGCGTAGCGGCGGCCGGCGTGCGCATTCTCGCCCAGGCCCCGCTGGATCGGCGCAGCATGCTGATCATCGCCACCTCGTTCGGCGTCGGCCTGGGGATCGCGGCGCAACCGAACCTGCTGCACCTGATGCCAACCCTGGTGCAGAACCTGTTCGACTCGGCCATCACCAGCGGCGGCCTGACCGCCATCGTATTGTGCCTGCTGCTACCTGAAGCCAAGGCTCCCGTGGATGCCGCAAACCGGACCCTGGAAAGCGACACTCTGGAGCCGCTTTAAGGGTTTTATCGTATCGGGACTTGTCTGGGGCTTGAGGGTGGGTTATCTGTGCACACGTCGCCTTCATCGATCTGCACGGAAACCTCCATGAGCCTCGAAGTTCCTGCCCACAGCAACCACGCCGGAAAACCTGCAAGCCGCATTCGCCAAAAGAACGAACAAGCGATTTTGCAGGCCGCCGAAGACGAGTTCGCCCGTCATGGCTACAAAGGCACCAGCATGAACACCATCGCGGCGAGTGCCGGGTTGCCGAAAGCCAACTTGCACTACTACTTCACCAACAAGCTGGGCCTGTACATCGCGGTGCTCAGCAACATCCTCGAATTGTGGGACAGCACCTTCAACACCCTGACCGCCGAGGATGACCCGGCGGCCGCCCTGACCCGCTATATCCGCACCAAGATGGAATTCTCCCGGCGCCAGCCACAAGCCTCGCGGATCTTCGCGATGGAGATCATCAGCGGCGGTGAGTGCCTGACCGAATATTTCAGCCAGGACTACCGCGCCTGGTTCAGCGGCCGTGCGGCGGTATTCCAGGCCTGGATCGACGCCGGCAAGATGGACCCTATCGACCCGGTGCACCTGATCTTCCTGCTGTGGGGCAGCACCCAGCATTACGCCGACTTTGCCACCCAGATCTGCCGCGTGACCGGGCGCACCAAGCTGACCAAGCAGGACATGGAAGACGCCGGCACCAACCTGATCCACATCATTCTCAAAGGCTGTGGCATCAAGCCGGCCCTCTAAACGAAGTTACCCATGCCTTTCACGCTTACCGGCCTTTGCGAGTTTCGCGAAGAAATTCGCAAAAGCCGCTTCATTACCCTCGCCGCCCCGATCAGCAGCCCCCAGGACGCCCAGGCCTTCATCGACCAGCACAGCGACCTGAACGCCACGCACAACTGCTGGGCCTGGAAACTCGGCGATCAATACCGCAGCAACGACGACGGCGAACCCGGCGGCACGGCCGGGCGCCCGATCCTGGCCGCGATCGAAGCGCAGGATTGCGACCAGGTCGTGGTGCTGGTGATCCGCTGGTACGGCGGCATCCAACTGGGCACCGGCGGCCTGGCCCGCGCCTATGGCGGCGGCGCGAACAAATGCCTGCAAGCCGCCGAACGCGTCGAGCTGATCAAACGGGTGCCGCTGAGCTGCTCCTGTGGTTTTGCCGAGCTGCAGTTGGTGAAGCTGCGAGTGGCCGAACTGGGTGGGCTGGTGATGGAAGAAACCTTCACCGCCAATGGCGTCGACCTGCAGCTGGCCCTCGGCGAGGCACATATCGACACCCTGCAAGCGCAGCTCGCCGACCTGAGTCGCGGGCGCATTCAGCTGGAGCGCTGAATCTGCCCACATCTACTGTGCACCTGCCTGTGGATAACCTGAGCACACTCGCCTGTAACCCTTCTGTCACAAGGGTTTCAGGCGGTTGTACAGTTTTTGTTCAAGGCACTGCACGAAAGTATTAATCCAGCTCAAAAACAGTCAGTTAGGCGGGTTATGTCCTTTAGAACAAAGGGCCACAGCGCTTATATCCACCGGTCACGCTTGCGCACAATTACTGTGGAGCAATCTGTGGATAACCCGTGCAAGAGTCACCCCGCAGCAGAGCCTGCAACGTTCCGGCACAACTGAGCATTTTTTGATCAACTTGCTGCTCGGCGCACCGGTATCAACTGAGCCACCGCCCACAGCACTTCAAACACCACGACAATCACCAATACAGTACTGGCACCATGGGCCAGCGCGTAGATCTGCCAGGTGGCAAACAGCACTCGGCCGGCGGCGTCGTAGCGGCCAAAGATCGCTTGTGGGTCGCGGATTCGTAGCACCGACCACACGCAGACAATCGAGCCCATCAGGTTCGCCATCAACATATGCACAGGCGCGAACGGCGGCAGCTCGCCGGGCAGGTTCAACGCCACCAGGGCGTTATGCAGCAGGACAAACGTCCAGGGTGTGACCAGTGCGGCGGTGACAATCAGGTCGTACCAACCGCTGGCCCGAACCAGTCGACGGTATTGGTGTGCGGTCCACATAGCCGTAAGCTCCTTAAATTCAAGAAGCCAGCAGGCTAAAGCCTGGAGTATGCTCCAGGGTCAAGCCCCCTTGAGCCCTCTACATGCGTATCGGCGAATTAGCCCAGGCCAGTCAGGTCAGTCGCGACACCCTGCGTTTCTACGAGCAACGCGGGCTGATTGCCGCGCAACGCAGTGCCAACGGTTACCGTGACTACCCCGCCGACATGGTGCAACTGGTGCTGTACATCAAGACCGCCCAGCGCCTGGGCTTCAGCCTGGGTGAAATCGGCAACAGCGTCGGCGCATTATGGCAAGCTCCAGACCCCGACAGCGCCGTGACCCAGCTCCTGCAAGACAAGCTCAACCTGATCGAAACCCGCATCGCCGAACTCGACCAACTGCGCCAGGAGTTGCAGCAAAGGCTCGGCCAGCGTTGTCCACTGAACCCGTGAACCTCCACCGTCAAAGGAAGCCATTCATGTCCACTTCAAAAACCGCACTGATTATCGGCGCCTCCCGGGGCCTGGGCCTTGGCCTGGCCAAGCAACTGCTGGCGGACGGCTGGGAGGTGACCGCCACCGTGCGCGACCCGCAAAAGGCCGATGCCTTGAAGGCCTTGGGCGAGGTGCAGATCGAAAAGCTCGACATGGATGACCAGCAGGCGGTAATCGCCCTCAGCCAGCGTCTCAAGGAAAAAACCTTCGACCTGCTGTTCGTCAATGCCGGTGTCAAAGGCCCGGCCAACCAGGAACCGGGCCACGCCACCCTGGCTGAAGTCGGCCAACTGTTTTTCACCAACGCCGTGGCGCCGATCAACCTGGCCCAGCGTTTTGTCGGGCAGATCCGCCCAGGCACCGGCGTGCTGGCCTTCATGAGTTCGATCCTGGGCAGTGTGACCATTCCCGACGGCTCGGATCTGGCGCTGTACAAGGCCAGCAAGGCCGCCCTCAACTCCATGACCAACAGCTTCGTCACCCAATTGGGCGATCAGAAACTGACCGTTCTGTCGTTGCACCCGGGCTGGGTGAAGACCGACATGGGTGGCGAAAACGCCCACATCGACGTGCCCACCAGCGTGCGCGGCCTGGTTGACCAGGTGAATGCCTACACCGGCAAGGGCGGCCATCACTTTGTGGACTACAAGGGCGACACCATCGCCTGGTAAAAAAACCGGGATCGTTATCGGCCGATTGCCGTCGATAACGATCCACACGTAAACTGCGCACCTCGCCCTCCCCGGCGACCCTGGATCAGCAGACAGGGCAACACTGAGCTGGCAAACCTGAACCCATCATTCAGAGGAGCCGGCCAATGCCTGCGACCCGTATCTGGTTAAAAAACCCCCTCGCGATTTTCACTGCCAATGGCCTCGACGCCCGTGGCGGCCTGGTGCTGCAAGACGGTGTGATCACCGAAGTGCTGGGCTGGGGCCAAGAACCCGCCGTGCCCTGTGGGCAAGTATTCGATGCCCGCGAGCATGTCGTCCTTCCCGGACTCATCAACACCCACCATCACTTCTATCAAACCCTGACCCGCGCCTGGGCGCCGGTGGTCAACCAGCCGCTGTTTCCCTGGTTGAAAACCCTGTATCCGGTCTGGGCCCGACTCACCCCGGAAAAACTCGCGCTGGCGAGCAAAGTGGCCCTGGCCGAACTGCTGCTCTCGGGCTGCACCACGGCGGCAGACCACCACTACCTGTTCCCGGACGGCCTGGAACAGGCGATCGACGTGCAGGTCGACAGCGTGCGCGAACTGGGCATGCGCGCCATGCTCACCCGCGGCTCCATGAGCCTGGGCGAGGCCGACGGCGGGCTGCCACCGCAACAAACCGTGCAGCAAGGCGAAGTGATTCTGGAAGACAGCCGCCGCCTGATCCGCCAGTACCACGAGCGCGGTGACGGCGCACAAATCCAGATCGCCCTGGCGCCCTGCTCGCCGTTTTCCGTAACCCCGGAAATCATGGAAGCCAGCGCCGAGCTGGCCAACAACCTCGACGTGCGCCTGCATACCCACCTGGCGGAAACCCTCGACGAAGAAGACTTCTGCCTGCAGCGTTTCGGCCTGCGCACCGTGGATTACCTCGACAGCGTCGGCTGGCTAGGCCCGCGCACGTGGCTGGCCCACGGAATTCACTTCAACCCTGAAGAAATCGCACGCCTCGGAGCTGCCGGTACCGGCATCTGCCATTGCCCGAGCTCGAACATGCGCCTGGCTTCCGGGATATGCCCAACGCTGGACCTGCTGGCCGCCGGCGCACCGATTGGCCTGGGGGTGGACGGTTCGGCGTCCAATGATGCATCGAACATGATCCTCGAAACGCGCCAGGCCCTGTACATCCAGCGCCTGCGTTACGGGGCAGAGAAGATCACCCCGGAGCGGGTGTTGGGTTGGGCGACAAAAGGTTCGGCGCAGTTACTCGGTCGCGCCGATATCGGCGAACTGGCCGTAGGCAAACAGGCCGACCTGGCGTTGTTCAAGCTCGATGAACTGCGCTTCTCCGGCAGCCATGACCCGATCTCTGCGCTGCTGCTGTGTGGCGCCGACCGAGCGGACCGGGTGATGGTCGGCGGCAAATGGCGGGTGATCGACGGGCAGGTCGAAGGATTGGACCTGAAAGGCTTGATTGCCGATCACAGCCAGGCGGCGCGGGAACTGATCAACCGGACTTAACTGAAGAAACACTTTTCAAATGTGGGAGCGGGCTTGCTCGCGAATGCGTTGGGTCAGTCAACATATCTGGCGACTGACACTCCGTATTCGCGAGCAAGCCCGCTCCCACACAAGCCCGGTTTCCACAATTATTTCTGCGGTGTTTTCAGGATTGGTTACAGTCCAAGCAGCGACAGCATGATAAACGTCGCAAACAACACAAAATGGGTCATCCCTTCGATGGCGTTGGTTTCGCCATCGTTGAGGTTGATCGCACTGACAATCAGCGTGATAAACACCATCACGGTCTGCACCGGCGTCATCGCCATCTGAAACGGCTGGCCGGTGTACAAGGCCATGGCTTCCATCACCGGCACGGTCAAAATCACCGTCGACAGAGAAGCCCCCAGCGCGATGTTCACCACCGACTGCATGCGGTTGGCCAGCGCTGCGCGCAACGCGGTCAAAATCTCCGGGGCGGCGGAAATCGCGGCCACGATGATCGCCGTGATTACCGGTGGAGCCCCCGTGCCTTCCAGGCCTAGGTCGAGGGTCTTGGACATCACCTCGGCCAACGCGCCAATCACGATCACGCCAAACACCAACGTCCCGATGGAAAACGCCAGGTTGATCGGCGGCGACGCTTCTTCCGGCTGTTTCTTGCGGCGTTTTTCCGGGTAGCTGTAGCTGAAGAAATAACTGTGGGGCCCCACCTGCATCCGCAGGAACAACGTGTAGAGCACTACCATCGCGCCGATGGTGAAGGCCGAGTAAATTTTCCAGTCGGCCTCGGGGATAAATTCCGGCACCACCATCGACACACCCATGGCGGTAAGAATCATCACGCTGTAGGTGCGCGCCGAATCGTCGTTGTAGGACTGTTCACCATGCTTGATGCCGCCCATCAGTGCAGCCAGGCCGAGGATGCCGTTGATGTCGAGCATCACCGCCGAATAAATGGTGTCGCGCACCAGGGTCGGCGAGGGCTCGTTGCTCATCATGATCGCCAGGATCACCACTTCCACCAGCACGGCGGCGAGGGTCAGGATCATGGTGCCGTAGGGGTCGCCGACCTTTTCCGCCAGTTGCTCGGCGTGATGGGCCACGCGCATCGAGGCCACGACGATAAAGCCGATCAGCGCTATGCCAGCCAACAGCGCCACCATCTGCCCGCTGTGCAGCATCCAGTGCTCCAGCGGGTAGGCAGCGATGGCGGCAATCAGCGCCAGCAGCATGAATTTTTCTTGCTTGATAGATGTGAGCATTGCAGGCCTTTTGAACGCGGCGAATCCGTCATTGATGGGGTACAGACTGCACCGCGCCGCTAACGTTTCGTTACACCTTAGTTCATGCACTGCTTGCACGGTGCCTGTGGATGCTCACCGCTTGGTCAGGTTTTGCCGATTATTTCGGCGTGCGCCTGTAGAATGCCGCCATTGCACCTGATGAGAATTTATAAATGTACGATTGGCTCAACGCCCTGCCCAAGGCTGAATTGCACCTGCACCTGGAAGGCTCGCTGGAGCCTGAGCTGCTGTTCGCCCTGGCCGAACGCAACAAGATCGCGCTGCCGTGGAACGACGTCGAAACCCTGCGCAAGGCCTACGCCTTCAACAACCTGCAAGAGTTTCTCGACCTCTACTACAAGGGCGCCGATGTACTGCGCACTTCCCAGGATTTCTACGACCTGACCTGGGCCTACCTGCTGCGCTGCAAGGCGCAGAACGTGATCCACACCGAACCGTTCTTCGACCCACAGACCCACACCGACCGTGGCGTACCGTTCGAAGTGGTGCTCAACGGCATTGCCGCCGCCTTGAAAGACGGCGAGCAACAACTGGGCATCACCAGCGGTTTGATCTTGAGCTTCCTGCGCCACTTGAGCGAAGAAGAGGCCGAAAAAACCCTCGACCAGGCACTGCCATTCCGTGATGCGTTTGTTGCCGTGGGCCTGGACAGCTCGGAAATGGGCCACCCACCGAGCAAGTTCCAGCGCGTGTTTGATCGTGCCCGTCACGAAGGTTTCCTGACCGTCGCCCACGCCGGTGAAGAAGGCCCGCCGGAGTACATCTGGGAAGCCATCGACCTGCTGAAGATCCAGCGTATCGACCATGGCGTACGCGCCATTGAAGACGAGCGCCTGATGCAGCGGATCATCGACGAACAGATCCCGCTGACGGTGTGCCCGTTGTCCAACACCAAGCTCTGCGTGTTCGACGACATGTCCCAGCACAACATCCTCGACATGCTTGAGCGTGGGGTGAAAGTGACGGTGAACTCGGACGATCCGGCGTACTTCGGCGGTTATGTCACCGAGAACTTCCATGCGCTGTACACCTCGCTGGGCATGACCCAGGACCAGGCCAAACGCCTGGCGCAAAACAGCCTGGATGCACGGTTGGTCAAGCCTTAATCACCGACCGGTCTGGCGAGCCGGGCAATTTCCAGTTGCCCGGCTTCACTGACCTGCAACGCCTGGGACTCATTGATCACGCTGACCCAGTTCGACTGCAGGCACAACTGCAACAACGCGGCCCCCAACGCACCGCCCAGGTGTGGCTGCTGTTCGCTCCAATCAAAACAATCGCACACGATCGGCTGAGCCAGTGCCTGGGTAAAAATCCCCAGCGCTGCGAGTTTGCGCGCACCTGACGGCGTCACGTCCGTACGCTGTTCCGCGCGCTCGATCCACCCGGCCGCCATCATCCGTTGATACAAACCCGCTGCCAGCTCGCCCCCCAGGTGACCATGGCACAGCCGCGCTCGCCGTAAAGCCGCAGGCGCAGTCAATGACCGCGAATGAATGGGCGTGCTGCGGGCGACGCTGGCCATCGTGGTGCAGGCCAATGCATCCACGGCGGCCCCCACATCGGCGGCGGCCACCCGGAAAAAGCGTTTGCCGCTGCGAGCTTCGACACGCAGCAGGCCACCGGCCGTCAATCGCGTCAGATGCGCATTCGCCGAGGCCGATGACAGCCCGGCAAGTGCCGCCAACTCATCGGAGGGTTTGGCCGAGCCGTCCATCAATGCCCACACCATCGCGGTGCGTTTCGGGTCGGCCAGCAAGGTGGCGATCTGACTGATGCAAGGTGCCTGTTCCATGTGCTCATTCACTCCCTGTTGAATCATTTGTCTGCTGCGTCTGGCGGAAAAGTATAAGCGTGAAAACGCCGGGTTCCGTGCCGTCTTACAGCGCAACCAAGGACAGAAGCTGAAGGAAATTTCCCGATATCCCCGGGGTTATGGTGTAGAGGCTGATCGCTCCGGCAATTGCGCAGTCAATGTCGCACAACGGGCAACGAGCATTTCCCGCAGAAGATTGATCGGCTTGCTCAGTTGCGCGCGATGGGCACACAACAGATTGAGCGGCGTACGTTCGCCCCGCAGCTCCGGCAGGATCAGCCGCAGGCGCCCCGCCAGCACATCCGAGCTGACATCCAGCCAGGACTTGTAGGCGATACCTACCCCCGCCACCGCCCAGCGTCGCACCACATCGGCATCATCACTGAAGCGGTCACCGGTCACCGTCAGGCCGACATCACGCTTGCCATCGTTAAACCCCCAATGGTCATGCACCCGGCTGCCGAGCATGTACAGCAGGCAATTGTGCTGGGTCAGTTGCTCCAGGTGGCGCGGCTCGCCGTGCCGCGCCAGATAGCTGGGAGCAGCGCAGAGCACGCGGCAGTTGTCCGGGGCGATGGGCAACGCGATCAGGCTGGAGTCTTCGGGTTCGCCGTAGCGCAGGGCGATGTCCACCGGCTGGCGGAACAGGTCGGCAATCCGGTCGCCCAACAACAGGCGTACGCTCAGGTCGGGGTATTCGCGCTGGAACTCATCGAGCCAGGGCAACAACTGGTTACGGCCAAAGTCCGACGGCGCCGAGAGTTGAAGCACCCCGCTGACCTGATCCTGGCCGCTGGCCAACAACCGCCGGCCTTCATCCAGGCTGCTCAAGGCGGCCCGGGCGTACTCCAGGAAGCCTTCGCCCTCGGCCGTGAGGCGCAGGCTGCGGGTGGAACGCGCCAACAACCGTGCGCCCAACTGCTGCTCGATGCGCTTCAACGCCGCGCTGGCCACCGCCGCCGACATGTCCATCACCCGTGCTGCCGCCGAAAGGCTGCCCAGGTCTGCCGCACGCACAAACAACTGCAAGTCATCAAAACGCAGCACGCCGACCGCCCATTATCAAAAAAGCATTGAAAGAGACTGCTCTTTTAGCGGGTTTTATCTTCCAGAGAAATAGCCAATCATCTGTCCATCCCGTTCATCACGTGTCTGGAGTCGAATATGTCTGCTGCCTTTAACGTCATCGCCACGCTGATCGCCAAACCCGGCCAACAGGCCACCCTGGAAACCCTGCTGCGCGAGCTGCTGGAACCGACCCGCATCGAAGCCGGCTGCCAGCAGTACGACCTGCACCAGGACCTGCAACACCCCGAGACCTTCTACATGCTCGAACGCTGGAGTGACGACGCCGCGCTGGCCGACCACGACCAGAGCGCGCATATCCAGAATTTCCGCACCAAGGCTGCCGACGTGCTTGAGCATTTCGAACTCAAGCGCCTGAAGTTTATTGCCTGATCAACCGCCCCCTTTTTTGGAAACCATCATGAAAGCCATCGCCTACTACGCCGCACTGCCGATCAACGATCCAAAATCCCTGCAAGACATCGAACTGCCCGAACCGGTCGCCGGCCCCCGCGACCTGCTGGTGGAAGTCAAAGCCATCTCGGTGAACCCGGTGGACACCAAGGTGCGCCAGAACGTCGCCCCGGAAAACGGCGCGGCCAAAGTGCTGGGCTGGGACGTGGCCGGTGTGGTCAAGGCCGTGGGCAGCGAAGTCAGCCTGTTCAAGGTCGGCGACAAGGTGTTCTACGCCGGCTCCCTGGTACGCCCCGGCGGCAACAGCGAACTGCACACTGTCGATGAGCGCATCGTCGGCCATATGCCGAAAACCCTGGGTTTTGCCGACGCTGCTGCACTGCCGCTGACCGCCATCACGGCCTGGGAATTGCTCTTCGAACGCCTGCAAGTGCGTGAAGGCAAGGCCGATGAAGGCCAGAGCCTACTGATTGTCGGTGCTTCGGGTGGTGTGGGATCGATCCTGACCCAACTGGCGAAACAGCTCACCGGCCTGAAAGTCATCGGCACCGCCTCCCGTCCTGAAACCCAGGCATGGGCCAAGGACCTGGGCGCCGACCTGGTGATCGACCACAGCAAACCGTTGAGCGAAGAGCTGAAAAACGCCGGCCATCCGCAGGTGAACTACGTCGCCAGCCTGACCCAGACCGACCAGCACCTGGACCAACTGGTGGAAGCGCTGATTCCCCAGGGCAAACTGGCGCTGATCGACGATCCCAAGGCATTGGACGTAAGCAAGCTCAAGCGCAAGAGCCTGTCGCTGCATTGGGAGTTCATGTACACCCGTTCGATGTTCGAGACCAGCGACATGATCGAGCAGCACAACCTGCTCAATCGCGTCGCCGAACTGATCGACGCCGGTACTCTGAAAACCACCGTGGGCGAGCACTTTGGCGTGATCAACGCGGCTAACCTGCGCCGCGCCCACGAACTGCTGGAAAGCGGCAAGGCCAAGGGCAAGATCGTGCTGGAAGGGTTCTAACGAAAGGTTCTGTCAGTGTCGTCTGTTATTCATGTGAGTAATGGACGACACCGCTAGTCAGAGACTTGATCCTTGTCATATTTGTGAGCGTATTCGGGTTTATATTGGCCGCCTTTGCCACGCAATTTACGTGAGGAAGTCAGCAATGAAGATCCTGATAAAAGCGCTAGCAAGATCCGAAGGCAACAAATGGCAGGTCCGTCTCGACCAGAACGCCTTTACCTTCCGCACTGAGGCCGAGGCCCGCGCGTTTGCCGACACCCTGCAAACCCGTATCCAGGCGCCTCACCGATTCCCCGAAAGCCAGCAGCGCTCTGCTGGCTGATCCTGATCAGTCCGCCGCTTGCAGTGCCCGTTGGCGCTGCAGGCGCCGGGTCAGCATCGCGAACGTTACGGCCAATACGCCACACAAGCTGATGACCATTGCCATCGGCATCGCCGTGCCGTCGTGCAGCACGCCGACCAACGACGCTGCGCCTGCGGCCACACCAAACTGAATGCAGCCGAGCAACGCCGACGCGCTGCCCGCCCGAGCGCCCTGCCCGCTCATGGCGCAGGCCGAGGTATTGGGCAAAATGCAGCCCAGGCTGGCGATGCAGATAAACAGCGGTACCAGCAGTGGCCACAAAGCGTCCGTGCGCAGCGCAGTAATTGCCAGCAACGACAGACCCGCCGCCAGGTAAACCCACACCGTGCGCGACAGCAAAAATGCCGGACCACGCGACGCGAGCAAACGCGCATTGACCTGTGCCACCAGGATAAAGCCCGCGGCATTCGAGCCGAATACCCAGCCATAGTGTTCGGCGGGCACGCCATAAAGCTTGATAAAGACGAAGGGCGAGCCCGCGATGTAGGCAAACATACCGGCAATCGAGATGCCGCCGGTCAAGGCATAGCCCAGGTACACCCGGTCCGACAGCAACCGGCCGTACTGGCGCAGTGCGCCTGACAGCGGCTGGCGCGGTTGATGGGCCGGGAAGCTTTCCGGCAGCCCGACTGCTACCGCAATGGCCGCCATCACACTGAACACCGTCAGCGCCAGGAAGATCGACTGCCAGCCCCAGACGCCAACCATCACCCCGCCCGCCAGCGGCGCGAGGATCGGCGCCAGCCCGGTGACCAGCATCAGTTGGGAAAACACCTTGGCCGAGCCCACCGCGTCGCATTTATCGCTGACCACCGCCCGCGAGATCACCATGCCCGCGCAGCCGCCCAGGGCCTGGACGAAACGCGCGCCGATCAGCCATTCCAGGGACGGCGCGTACGCACAGGCGAAGGACGCCAGGGTAAACAGAGTGACGCCGCTGAGCAGCGGCCCGCGCCGGCCAAAACGGTCTGCCAGCGGTCCATAGATCAACTGGCCGATCGCCAGGCCCGTGAAGTACACGGCCAAGGTCAGCTGAATATGTTTTTCGTCGGTGCCGAATGCCACGGCCATGGCCGGGAAACCCGGCAGGTAGAAGTCGATGGCCAGCGGCGCGAACGCGCTCAAGGCCCCCAAGATCAGGATTATACGAAGGTTCATCAGGCACCCAGGTGAGTCGGCAGCCCAACAGTCTAGCCGGGCTCGGGTGCCTTGAACATTAAGTTAGCTCGCTAACTATTCAAAAAGTCAGGCGAGCTTGGCGCTGTAGCCTTCTTCACTGATCAGGTTGATCACCTCTGCCGGCGACAGCAGGCTGCTTTCCACGCCGACTTCCTTTGTCGCGAGGTCGACGCGCACGCTGGCCGCCGGGTCCTTATCCTGCACCGCCTGGGTTACCGAGCGGACACAGTGGCCGCAGGTCATTCCTTCAACGCTGAATACTTGCATGACATGACTCCTTTAATGAGGTTGCCCGCAGTGTTGACCTTGCCACGATGGCAAGGTCAAGTTCTGAAAACATCGGCCGGGCTGGCATTCATTCGCGCCCTCGGCCAAGCTGCACTTATCCACGATGTGAACCTCGGAGAATTCGCCATGCGCTGGTCATTTTTTGGCCTTGTCAGCCTGATGGGCTTGTTTGCTACTGTGCCACCGGCCAGCGCAGATGAAGATTATGCGGTGCTGATCATTTCCCGGGAGCGCCTGGAAGTGCCGACCAACTGCGAGATTGGCTTGTACATCCAGGACCAGTTGGCCGGGCGGCTGTTCCAGGAGCAGGCCACCTCCTTCAACTTGCCGGCCGGGAATGTGTCGTTGCGCCTGAAGTTGTTGCCGGGGCAATCCCAGGGTTGCTTGCCGGGCATGCTCGCGCCACCGGCGCAAAACATTACGTTGAAGGCGGGTGACGTGCGCAAGTTGCGTATCGCGCAAGGGCCGGACGGCATGTACCTGAAACCGGCCGCACTGGAATACTGAAACATTGATCTAACGCCTTGACCTTCCCCACAGGTCAAGGTTGATCCTAGGGGCAATCTCTCCTGGAGTACTGCCCATGAACGGATCCACCACCTTCGACCTGCCGATCAGCGGCATGACCTGCGCCAGCTGCGCCGGGCGGGTTGAACGGGCACTGGGCAAAGTGCCCGGGGTGCAAAGTGTCAGCGTCAACCTGGCCAACGAACGCGCCCACATTGAAGTGCTCGGCCAGATGGACCCCGGCGTCCTGATCGCCGCCGTCGACAAGGCCGGCTACACCGCCACCCTGCCCCAAAGCGAAACCGCCACCCAGGCCAGCCAGGAACAACGCCTGAGCCATGAACGCTGGTCGCTGCTGCTGGCAATTCTGCTCGCCGCGCCGTTGGTGCTGCCGATGCTGGTGCAACCGTTCGGGCTGCACTGGATGCTCCCGGCCTGGGTGCAATTTGCCCTGGCCACCCCGGTGCAATTCATCTTCGGTGCGCGCTTCTATATCGCGGCCTGGAAAGCCGTGCGCGCCGGAGCGGGCAATATGGACCTGTTGGTCGCCATCGGCACCAGCGCCGGTTACGGCCTGAGTATCTATGAATGGCTCACGGCGTCCGCCGGCACAATGCCCCACCTGTATTTCGAAGCCTCGGCGGTGGTGATCGCCCTGGTGCTGCTGGGCAAATATTTGGAAAGCCGCGCCAAGCGCCAGACCGCCAGTGCCATCCGCGCTCTGGAAGCCTTGCGCCCCGAGCGGGCGATTCAAGTAATCGACGGCCGCGAGCAGGACGTCGCCATCACCGCCCTCAAGCTGAATGACCTGGTGCTGGTCAAACCCGGCGAACGCTTCCCGGTGGACGGCGAAGTGGTCGAAGGCCAAAGCCACGCCGACGAAGCCTTGATCAGCGGTGAAAGCCTGCCGGTGCCGAAGCAGCCTGGCGACGCAGTCACCGGCGGCGCCATCAATGGCGAAGGCCGGCTGCTGGTGCGTACCCTGGCCCTCGGCGCGGAAAGCGTGCTGGCGCGGATCATCCGCCTGGTGGAAGACGCCCAGGCCGCCAAGGCACCGATCCAGAAACTGGTGGATAAAGTCAGCCAGGTGTTCGTGCCGGTGGTGCTGGTGCTGGCCTTGGCCACGCTGGTCGGCTGGTGGCTGTATGGCGCACCGCTGGAAGTCGCGCTGATCAATGCGGTGACCGTATTGGTGATCGCCTGCCCTTGCGCCCTTGGCCTGGCCACACCTACCGCCATCATGGCCGGTACCGGCGTTGCCGCCCGCCACGGCATCCTGATCAAGGACGCCGAAGCCCTGGAGCGCGCCCATGAAGTCAGCGCCGTGGTGTTCGACAAGACCGGCACCCTGACCTCCGGCGCACCAAAAATTGCGCACCTGGCCGCCATTGACGGCAATCAAGGGGCGCTGCTGCAACAGGCCGGCGCGCTGCAGCGCGGCAGTGAACACCCATTGGCCAAGGCGGTGCTGGATGCCTGTGCCGAACAAGGTTTGAACGTCGCGGATGTCAGCGCCAGCCAGTCCCTTACCGGGCGTGGCATTGCAGGCACCCTAGATGGCCGGCAACTGGCGCTGGGCAACCGTCGCCTGCTGGAAGAAACCGGCTTGAGCACCGGTGATCTCGCCGACTCGGCCAGTGCGTGGGAGGCCGAAGGCCGCACCTTGTCCTGGCTGATCGAGCAAGGCCCGCAGCCCCGCGTGCTGGGTTTGTTTGCCTTCGGTGACACGCTTAAACCGGGCGCCCTGCAGGCGATACAGGCACTCAAGGCTCGGCATATCAGCAGCCACCTGCTGACCGGCGATAACCGTGGCAGCGCCCGCGTGGTCGCCGAAGCCCTGGGCATAGATGACGTGCACGCCGAGGTGTTGCCTGCGGACAAGGCGGCTACCGTCGCCGAGCTGAAAAAGACCGGCGTGGTGGCAATGGTCGGCGACGGCATCAACGACGCACCGGCCCTGGCCGCGGCCGACATCGGCATCGCCATGGGCGGCGGTACCGACGTGGCGATGCACGCGGCAGGTATTACCCTGATGCGCGGCGACCCACGGCTGGTGCCGGCAGCCCTGGAAATAAGCCGCAAGACCTATGCGAAAATTCGACAGAATCTGTTCTGGGCCTTTGTGTATAACTTGATCGGCATTCCGCTGGCGGCGTTCGGCCTGCTCAACCCGGTGATGGCTGGCGCGGCCATGGCCCTGTCCAGTGTCAGCGTGGTGAGCAACGCACTGCTGTTGAAAACCTGGAAACCCAAGGACCTGGAGGACGAGCGTCCATGAACATCGGCCAAGCAGCACGCCAAAGCGGCCTGAGCGCGAAGATGATTCGTTACTACGAGTCCATCGGCTTGCTGAAAGCCGCCCATCGCACCGACAGCGGCTACCGCATTTATAGCGCCGATGACTTGCACACCCTGGCGTTTATCAAGCGCTCGCGGGACCTGGGGTTTTCCCTGGAAGAGGTCGGCAAGTTGCTGACGCTGTGGCAGGACCGGGGACGCGCGAGTGCCGACGTCAAGGCGCTGGCCCGCCAGCATATCGATGAGCTGAACCAGAAGATCCTCGAGCTGGGGCAATTGCGCGATACGTTGCAAGACCTGGTGGAACACTGCCAGGGTGACCATCGGCCGGATTGCCCGATTCTCAAGGAGTTGGCGTCGGGCAGTTGTTGCACCTGAGCAAGTTTAACCAGGCATGCACGGAACCTAATGTGGGAGCGGGCTTGCTCGCGAATGCGGAGTGTCAGTCAATACATCAGTTGACTGAACCAGCGCTTTCGCGGGCAAGCCCGCTCCCACATTTGGATATCCACTCGCCGTTGGATCACTGCATCCAGGGCGGCGGTGGCGGCTCTTCCGACGCTTTGCTCGGTGGCGCATCGTCTGCCGCACGAGTTGCTGACCCTCTGGCAGGACCGTGGCCGTGCGAGTGCCGACCTGAAGGCGCTGGCCCGCCAGCATATCGATGAGCTGAACCAGAAGATCCGCGAGTTGGGGCAATTGCGCGATACGGTGCAGGACTTGGTGGAACACTGCCAGGGTGACCATCGGCCGGATTGCCCGATTCTCAGGGAGTTGGCGTCGGGCAGTTGTTGCACCTGAGCAGGTTTAACCAGGCATGCACGGAACCTAATGTGGGAGCGGGCTTGCTCGCGAATGCGGCGTGTCAGTCAATACATCAGTTGACTGAACCAGCGCTTTCGCGAGCAAGCCCGCCCCCACATTTGGATATCCACTCGCCGTTGGATCACTGCATCCAGGGCGGCGGTGGCGGCTCTTCCGACGCCTTGCTCGGTGGCGCATCGTCTGCCGCGCGAATCGCCTGGCGACGCTCTTCATCGAGCCGCGCCGCTTCGATCTCGCGGATAACACCGCCCACGTCAGCCAGCTCTTCCGGTTCGTCGAACTCGCCGGTCAACACACTGGCCGGGTGCAGAGTGCCGGCTTCATACAGCGCCCACATCTCCTTGGCGTACTTGGTCTTCTTCAATTCCGGGGCAAAGCGCCCGAAGTAGGAAGCCATGTTGCCCACATCCCGTTCCAGCATGCTGAACGCGTGGTTGTTGCCCGCGGCATCCACCGCCTGAGGCAGGTCGATGATCACCGGGCCCGTCGGCGTCAGCAGCACGTTGAACTCGGAAAGGTCACCGTGCACCAGGCCGGTACACAACATCAGCACGATCTGGGTAATCAGGAAGGCGTGGTATTCACGGGCCTGGTCCGGCTCCAGCGTCACGTCGTTCAAACGTGGCGCCGCGTCGCCGTATTCATCGGCCACCAGCTCCATCAGCAGCACGCCTTCGAGGAAGTCGTACGGCTTGGGCACGCGAACGCCCGCACCGGCCAGGCGAAACAGCGCCGCTACCTCAGCGTTCTGCCAGGCGTCTTCGGTTTCTTTCTTGCCGAACTTGGAGCCCTTGGCCATGGCCCGGGCCTGACGGCTGTTGCGGACCTTGCGGCCTTCCTGGTATTCGGACGCCTGACGAAAACTTCGTTTATTCGCCTCCTTGTAGACCTTGGCGCAACGTAACTCGTTGCCGCAGCGCACCACGTAAACAGCTGCTTCTTTACCACTCATGAGTGGGCGCAGCACCTCGTCGACCAGACCGTCCTCGATCAGGGGTTCAATGCGTTTAGGAGTCTTCATCAGCTTTTATTGTGGGTCCTTTATTACCAAACACGCGTATGGCACTCGTTATACGGCAATCCTCTCGCCGCGGGGAGAGGGTACCGACCTTTGACCGCTTAAGAATGCATCCAATATGCCAAATTGACCGGCGGCCCGATCATAGCCGAGATCAGCGCTCAATAATCGCGGTGACGCCCTGGCCCCCGGCGGCGCAGATCGAGATCAGGCCCCGGCCCTTGCCGGCTGCGTCCAGCAGCTTGGCCAGGTTGGCGACGATACGCCCGCCCGTGGCAGCAAACGGATGGCCGGCGGCCAATGAGCTGCCCTTGACGTTCAAGCGGCTGCGGTCGATAGAGCCCAGCGGTGCGTCCAGCCCCAGGCGGGTCTTGCAGTATTCCGGATCTTCCCAGGCTTTCAGTGTGCACAACACTTGGGCAGCAAAGGCTTCGTGAATCTCGTAGTAATCGAAGTCCTGCAGGGTCAGGCCATTCCTCGCCAGCAGGCGAGGCACGGCGTACACCGGCGCCATCAGCAGGCCTTCGGCGCCGTTGACGAAATCCACCGCCGCCGCTTCGCCATCGCGCAGGTAGGCGAGAATCGGCAAGCCGCGCTCCTTGGCCCAGGCTTCACTGCCCAGCAGCACCAGCGAGGCGCCATCGGTCAGCGGCGTCGAGTTACCGGCGGTGAGGGTGCCCTTCTCACTGCGCTCGAAGGCGGGCTTGAGGCTGGCGAGTTTTTCCAGGGTCAGGTCGGGGCGCAGGTTGTTGTCGCGGGTCAGGCCAAGAAAGGGCGTGAGCAAATCGTTTTGCCAGCCTTCGGCGTAGGACGCGGCCATTTTCTGGTGGCTTTCCAGCGCCAACTGATCCTGCTCGGCGCGGGGTATCTGCCAGGTCTGCGCCATCAATTCGCAATGCTGGCCCATGGACAACCCGGTGCGCGGCTCGCCGTTGCGCGGCAGCTCCGGCTTGAGGTGATGGGGACGAAGTTGTAACAAGACTTTAAGTTTATCCGCCATGGATTTGCTGCGATTGGCTTGCAGCAGGATTTTGCGCAGGCCCTCATTCACCCCGATAGGCGCGTCGGACGTGGTGTCGACGCCGCCGGCAATCCCGCTTTCGATCTGCCCCAGCGCAATCTTGTTCGCCACCAGCAACGCGGCTTCCAGCCCCGTGCCACAGGCCTGCTGAATATCGTAGGCCGGGGTTTGCGGCGACAGGCGCGAGCCCAGCACGCACTCGCGGGTCAGGTTGAAGTCGCGGGAATGCTTGAGCACCGCCCCGGCGGCCACCTCGCCAATACGCAGGCCGTGCAGGTTGTAGCGTTCGATCAGGCCTTCGAGGGCGGCGGTCAACATCGCCTGGTTGCTCGCCGTGGCGTAAGGGCCGTTGGAGCGGGCGAAGGGGATGCGGTTACCGCCAATGATCGCTACACGGCGCAATTGAGTCATGGAAAGCTCCCTTGAGGTTATGGGGTGAATCTCTGAGCCTAGCCTAGGCTCAATCGAACGACTTTCACCTATTGATGGTCCACCGTTTGAACCCCAGCACTCGGAGAGCGTTCCATGTCTGACCGTTATATCGACTTCGCCAACTCAAGCCTCGGCCATCGCCTGGTCGCCGCCATTGGCCTGCCGTCACCGGTACGCCTGGAACGCTGGCAGGCCGGACGCCTGCGCCCGGTGGAGGGTGCACTGCTGATCGGCGGCGGCCCGCTGGCGACAAAAATCCTGCCGTTCGCCAACAAGCTGACCGACGCTATCTATAGCTACGGCACCGAACCGTCGGCGGCAACCACCTGGATTCCCGGCCACGGGCCCAAGCTCAAGGCCGTGGTATTCGACGCCAGCGAGTTGCAGCACACCGATCAACTCAAGCAGTTGCGGGAATTCTTTCAGCCGTTGATGAAGAACCTCGACCACAGCGCGCACCTGGTGATCCTTGGCCGCGCCCCGGAAAGCCTCGGCGACCCGTTTGCCGCCAGTGCCCAACGGGCCCTTGAAGGCTTCAGCCGGTCGCTGGCCAAAGAGCTGCGCAGCGGCGGCGTCCTGCAATTGCTGTACGTGGGCGACGGGGCCGAGGATCAATTGGAGGGTGCGTTGCGGTTCTTCCTCTCGCCGAAAAGTGCCTATATCTCCGGCCAGGTCATTCGCCTGAACCCTTGCGCGACCCAGGTCGCGGACTGGACGCGCCCACTCGCCGGGCACAAGGCCCTGGTGACCGGCGCCGCCCGCGGCATCGGTGCCTCGATCGCCGAAACCCTGGCCCGTGACGGTGCCGAGGTGATCCTGCTGGACGTGCCACAAGCCAAGGCCGACCTCGATGCCCTGGCCGCGCGCCTGGGCGCCCGCAGCATCGCCCTGGATATCTGCGCCGAAGACGCCGCCACCCAACTGATCGAACACCTGCCGGACGGCATCGACATCGTGGTGCACAACGCCGGCATCACCCGCGATAAAACCCTGGCCAACATGACGCCGGAATATTGGGACGCAGTCTTGGCGGTCAATCTCAACGCGCCGCAAGTGCTGACCAAGGCGCTGCTGGACAGCGGCACCCTGCACGACAACGGTCGCGTGGTGCTGCTGGCATCCATCAGCGGCATCGCCGGCAACCGCGGGCAAACCAACTACGCCGCGAGCAAGGCCGGGCTGATTGGCCTGGCCCAGGCCTGGGCGCCGTTGCTCGGTGAGCGCGGGATCAGCATCAATGCCGTGGCCCCCGGTTTTATCGAAACCCAGATGACCGCACACATTCCCTTCGCCCTGCGTGAGGCCGGGCGCCGTATGAGCTCCCTGGGCCAGGGCGGCTTGCCCCAGGACGTCGCCGAGGCGGTGGCCTGGCTCGGCCAGCCGGGCTCGGGCGCGGTGAGCGGGCAAGCGTTGCGGGTGTGCGGGCAAAGTCTATTGGGAGCGTAAGCATGGAGTGGCACACATTAGGCAGCACCCCGTTCCTGCCGCCGCTGTATTGGCGCGCGGCACTCAAGCGCAAGATCACCGGTACCACGTTGCCGCAACAAGGGCTGCGCTGCCGGGTCAGCGTTAACCCCAAGGATGTGGACGCCTATCGCAAGGTCTGCGGGTTTGCCGAGAGCCCGGTACTGCCGGCCACTTATCCCCATATCCTGGCATTCGGCCTGCAGATGCAATTGCTCACTGACAAGGCATTTCCTTTCCCGCTGCTGGGATTGATCCACCTGAGCAACCGGATCCGCATCCTGCGCCCGTTGGGCGGTGTGAGTGACCTGTCCGTCGGTGTCTACGCGCAGAACTTGCAGCCCCATGCCAAGGGCGCGACCTTCGATATCGTGACCACGGTCGAGGATTCACTGGGGCTGCTGTGGGAAGCCGAAAGCCGAATGCTCTGTCGTGGGGTGAAACTCGATGGCGCTGCGGCGGACAATACCCTGCAAGCCTCCACTAACGTAAGCGAGCTGACCCGTTGGAAAGCCCCCGCCGATGTTGGCCGCCGCTACGCCCGGGTGTCCGGCGACTACAATCCGATTCACCTGAGTGCCCTCACTGCCAAGTTGTTTGGCTTCCCCCAGGCCATCGCCCATGGGTTATGGAACACGGCACGCACACTGGCCGCACTGAGCGAACATTTGCCTGCGGCCAATATCGAAATAGACGTCGAGTTTAAAAAGCCGGTGCGCTTACCCAGTGAAGTAACCTTATTGACAAGTGCCGCCGGCTCCAGTGGCGAGTTACAACTAAAGGGCGCCGGGGATATTGAACACATGACGGGGCGTTGGCGGCCAATCTCCTGATAAATTGTATATATACACCCTAAGTTATAGCGGGCTATCGATAGCCCGCCATCTTTATTAACCCCATGATTTTAAACACCTCGCAACGTCTACACCCTCCCCCACTACACCCTTGGTATTAGTCGCTAAGCAGACTAACTCTATCTGTATATAAATCGTTAATACCAAGTTGAGCATTGCGAGATAACGCACCCGGGTCTGTTATAGCCACAACGGACGAATGTATCGCTGTCTTTAGAAACAGCGAACTTCGATAACAGCAAAGGCTGTACCTGGTGCAAGGAACTCAATCATGAAAACTCAAGTCGTGTTGTGGAAAGCAAGTACCGCGCTGGCCCTGATTCTGGCAGTTAGCCTCGGAGGCTGCAGCAGCGGTGGTGGTGGTCATCACAGTAGCGTCGCGGCGTCATCTCCGGATGCTGGCAGTGGCAGTGGTACTGGCGGCGGAACGGGTGGCGGCACTGGCGGTGGCACCGGTGGCGGCACAGATGGAGGTACTGGTGGCGGCACAGGTGGTGGAACCGGCGGAGGTACTGGCGGTGGCACCGGTGGCGGCACCGGTGGCGGCACCGGCGGAGGTACTGGCGGCGGCACTGGTGGCGGCACCGGCGGCGGCACTGGTGGCGGCACCGGCGGTGGCACCGGCGGCGGCACGGGTGGTGGCACCGGCGGCGGCACTGGCGGTGGCACAGGTTCGACCACTCCTCTGGTCACCGGCCAGGTAGTGGGCGCTGTAGGCGGTGTCGTCGGTAATGTCGGCACCGCGGTGGGCGACCTGGGTACGACCCTGACCACTGTGCCAATTGTCGGTACTACCGCTGGCGGGTTAGTCACCGCAACGGGCACTGCCGTCAACAGCATCGGCAGCGGCCTGACTAACGGCCTGGGCACCCTGGGCACCAATAGCAACGCCTTGGGCACCACCGTTGCCGGTGTGGCCGATGGCGTGGCCGACCTGGGTACCGGCGTGTCCAACACCGGCAAGTCCCTGGGCACTACGTTGGGCGGCATTCCCGTGGTCGGAGGCTTGACCGGCGGTGTAGGCGGCGCGGCAGGTGGCCTGGTCGATAAAGTCGGCCAAACCGTGACCATGCTTGGCGACACCTTGAGCACGGCCAGCACCACCGGGCCACTGGGCGGCTTGACCAATACGGTGGGTAAAAGCGTACTGGTACCCGTCGTCTCTCTGGTGGAAAACACCACGGGTAACCTGGGCAATAAGACAGGCCTGGGCAACCCGGTCGGTGGCTTGATCGATAAAGTGGGCGCCACTGTCACCGGCCTGGGTGGCCAGGTGGCAAGTGCCGGCGGTGCAGGCAACCCAGTCGGGACACTCGTCGGTGGCGTGTTGACTGGCGTCGGCACCACCCTTGATAAATCGAGTGGCTACGTCAATCCGGCAACCACGACCCCGCAATCGGGTCTGCCTGAGCTGGTCGGTGGCCTCGTCGCCAACGTCGGCAACGGCCTGAATATCGGCAACACCAATGGCACTGTCAGTGCTGCGGGCGTAACCGGGGGTGCCGTGGGCAACACCGTCGCGTCCCTCGGCACCCTGATTGGCGGCAACGGCGTAGCCAACACCGGCGCCACGGCTCCGGTCGCGGGGCTGGCGACCAATGTCGGCGCCGCACTGAACCCAGTGACGACGGGCGTTGCCGGGCTGACCCAAAACATCGGTACCAGCACGGGTATCGGCGCACCGGTGAACGGCCTGGTGACCCAAGTCGGCGGCGCAGTCAGCGGTCTGGGCACCAACCTGACGGCAGCCAATGCCAACCCGATCACCAACGCCGTAGGCGGTACCCTGAATGCAGTGGGTAATACTGTCGGCTCGGTGGGTGGCTTGGTCACCGGAGGTACCAGCAGTAGCGGTGGCGGCCTGCTCGGCGGCTTGAACGTGGGAGCCAGCGCCTCCGCCGGAGGCACTGCAAACGCAAACACCGGTGGTGGCCTGGGCGGCTTGCTCGGCGGGCTGACCGGCAAAAAATAGAATTGCACCTGGCCATTAGACGGCCTCCCCTCCAGCGCCTACGCTTGGTTGAGACGAGAGATTCCAATGAGTCTCTCGTCTTTTTTATTGGCCAGTGAAAGGCCCTCCCGAAACGCGCCCCAGAGCCCGGCGGGAATCCGCGAAACGCTGCTGCAGTTTGACCATGGAGTGTCCTATGCGCGCCTTGACGCCTTTGTTTCTACTCACCCTGATTGCCGCCAGTGTCCACGCCGAGACACTGCCCAGTTTCCTCAACAGCAACGACACTATTCGCAACCTGCCGGTGCCCAACCTCCCCGCCGACGCCTATCGCCCGGTCACGCCACAGACCCAACTGCCCGAGCCGGCGGCAACCCAGGGCCAGCCATTGTTGATGGACACCAAAGTGACCATCCGCAAGCTGCAAATCGACGGCGGCACGATCTACCCACTCAAGGACGTGGCCCAGGTTTTCGAGCCGCTGATTGGCCACGAAACCACCCTCGCCCAACTGATCGAAGCCACCCGCGGCATCACCCGCCGCTACCAGCAGGACGGCTACCTGTTGTCCTACGCCTACCTGCCCGACCAGCGCTTCGAAAACGGCCTGGTGCATGTGGTGCTGGTGGAGGGTTACATCAAGGATTACAACCTGAAGGGCGACATCGGTTCAGTCTCGGCCTACGTCGACAAGCTGGCGGCCAAGCTGCTGGGTGAACGCCCGCTGACCCGCAAGACCTTCGAGCGCTACACCACGCTGATGGGGCGTATCCCGGGTGTGACACTGCAGGCACAAGTACCGCCACCGGGCACCACCGATGGCGGCACGCACATGCAGATCCAGGCCAGCCGCAAGCCATTCACCACCAGCATGAGCCTGGACGAAGACAACCGTAGCGGCACGCAGGCGCTGCTGGCTGCCACCAGTAACTCCCAGACCTCGATGGGCGAGCAACTGAGCCTCAGCGGCCTGTTCCCGCCAGGCAAGGACGACGAGCATTACTACCGCCTGGGCTACAGCCAGTTCATCAATGCCGAAGGCAGCCAGTTGGTGCTCAACGCAGAACGTTATCGCGCCGACCCCAACAGCAATGTGCAACTGGACGGTGGCTTCGAGCTCAAGCCGCACCAGGCGATTGACCGCTACTCCATCGGCCTGTCCCACCCCTTGATCGCCTCCCCCACCGAGTCATTGACCCTCGGCACGCGCCTTTACGCCGTGGACCAAACCACCCGCTATCAACTCGTGGGCTACCCGCTGCGCTTCGACGTGGAAACCGACCTGCGAGCCCTTGCGTTCGAGGGCGACTGGCGCAAGTCCGACGACCGCCAACTGCGGATTCTCAGCGCCGGGCTCTACCAGGGAATCAACGGCCTGGGTGCACGTACCCACAGCGATATCGAAGGCACGCAGCCGGACCTGGAATTCTTCCGCCTGCGTCTGTCGGGGGTACAAAGCAACAAGTTCTTCGACCACTGGCAAGGCGTGGCATCGGGTGCCTTCTACTGGAGCAACGACACCCTGCCCGACAGCGAACGCGCGACGTTCGGCGGGCAGAGTTTCGGGCGTGGTTACCCGGATGACCAGGGCTCGGGCGACAAGGGCTGGGGCGTGGCGTATGAGGTCAACTACAGCTTCAACCGCAGCGGTGAGTGGGTAAAAATCCTGCAGCCGTACGTGGTGCTCGACAAGGCCAAGACCTGGTTCAACGAACTGCCAGCCAAGGGCAACAACATGTCATCGGCAGCGGTGGGCCTGCGCTTCGGGGATAACAAGTACTACAACATCGCGCTGGAAGCGGCCAAGCCAATGTCGGATATCGCCCTGGACAGCTTCAATCGGCGGCCGCGGTATACGCTGAGTTTCAGCTACCAACTCTGAACCCTGTGGGAGCGAGCTTGCTCGCGAAGAACGTCCAGACAACGCGGGGAACCAGACTGCCCGCGTTATCGTTGACGTTTTTCGCGAGCAAGCCAGCTCCCACACAAGCTCGCTCCTACATCAATCTGATCTTGGGGATGGGGAAGAGGTTGTTGAGGGTGTCGATCAAGCGCACCAGATAGATCGGCTTGCGGAACAGGTCCAGCACCTGCAGGCGCAGCATGTCACTGACATCATCCATCTCGGCGTGGCCGGACATGACGATCACCGGCAAGTGCTGGCGAGCGGTGTGTTCGCGCAGACGCTTGATCAAGGAAATACCACTTTCCTCGGGCATGCGCAGGTCGGTAATCACCAGTGCGATATCGGGGTGCAGGGTCAGCTCTTGCAAAGCAAAGGTGACCGAGGTCGCGGTAAAACAGACAAAGCCCTCATTCTCCAGCGACTCAGCCAGTTCAATGAGGGCGTCCTCTTCGTCATCCACCAAAAGGATTTGTTGCCGGGGAGGCGAAGAGGAGTTCATGTGGAAATGCCTGATACGCAATAGATCATTCAGCGGAACCTGCACGTGTTTGCGCGAGTACCTGGGTCAGGTATGAATGGCGCCTTGTATCGAAGTAAATACGTTGGTTACCGCCGTCTTGATGGGTGTAATAAAGGCAGCCAGCGCCACGGCAACCATCGCCGCAACCAGTGCGTACTCGATACCCGATGCGCCCTCTTTGGAATAGAAAAAAATCTGGACTTTGATGAAACCCATGCGAATAAGATCAAGGAACATAATGACTTCTCCTTTGCGCCCACGGCGCTGGTATCGCGGCATCACAAAAATGATTTCGGTGTGCCACTAGAGCATTGTCAACAAACCCCAGACCAACAACTGTAAGAACTGATTAATCACAAAGTATTAGTCGGCCGGCTGACGCCAAAAATCCCACTTTCGCAGAGGTTTCTGGAGATATTTTTCGCCCGGTAATGGCGTTTTGTCTTAGCTGAACTACCTTCAAATAGCGAAATAGTTAGAAGCTTGAAGCGATTGGATACGCAAGCATTTGTGGGAACAGCAGTGGATGCAGCAGGAAAGGGAGAGCCTTCATGAACAGTCGGATTAGCTTGATCCTCGCCGGGCTGCTGTTGGTAGGTGCACTGATTGCAGGCTACTGGGGCCTGGTACTCAGCCGCCCTGCCGCTGTCGCACCGCCCGTGCCCCAAACGCCTGAAGTCGTGCAACCCGTCGCCGAAGACCAGACACGCCAACCCGTGGTGGTGCTGGCCCATGACGTTGCACCGTTTGTTGCGCTCACCGCCGCCGACCTGACCCTGGAAAAACTGCGCACGGTTCCCGCCGGCAGCCTCACCAGCCTCGACCAGGCCGTGGGCAAGATCCCGTGGCGGCCGCTGTCGGCCGGGACCTGGCTGACCGAGGAGAGCTTCAACTCCGGCGGCACCCTGGCGCGAATGATCCGCCCTAACGAACGCGCGCTTGCCGTCGCCGTGGATGAAGTGATCGGCGCCAGCGGGCAACTCTCCCCGGGGGACTATGTGGACGTCCTGCTCTTCCTGCGCCAGGAAGCCAGCAACCCGCAGCAGTCCGCACAAATCGTGGTGCCCGCCTTGCGCCTGCTGGGCGTCGGCGATCAATTGGGGCTGACCAACGACGGCAAGCCCGGCTCCGTGCCACCGACCACCCCCGACGAAAAACTCAAGGCGCAGCAGAGTCGCGCCAGCGCGCGCACGGTACTCCTCGCCGTACCGGAGGAGCTCCTGAGCCGGCTGATGCTCGCAGCCCAGTCCGGCGTACTGCGCCTGGCTGTGCGCAGTGCCGACGAACAACTGCTGAGCCAATACTGGGCCGGTGAAACGGAGTCCGCGACCCACCTGGAAAACACCCGGCGCGAGCTCTACCAGTTCAACCAGCTGGCCTTCAGCACAGCGCCCGTCAACGGCCTGAGTCCCGCTGGCAATGGTGCGCCAAGGCGTTCAGGCGTCGAAGTAATACGTGGCAATCAGGTTACCCAACAAACGCCCTGAAAGAGCTAAGGATGCCTTGAATGAGCAGTCGTTTCGTGTGGTCTTTTTCGCGAATTTTCTGGGCACTTCTCACCCTGAGCCTGCCCGTCGGCGTTGCACTGGCAGCACCCGGCAACTGCACGGGCCTGGGCCAGCTGCCGGCGGTGCTGGAGGTGGGTGAAGGCGCTCAACAGGCTATCCAGTCGCCGGTGCCGATTACGCGGCTGGCCATTGGCGATCCGAAAGTGGCCGATGTGCAGGTCAACGGCAACCAGGCGTTCCTGCTCACCGGCATCGCCTCGGGCACCACCAGCCTGATGGTCTGGACGGCCTGCTCCAGCAGCCCGCGCCAAAGCATGGTGTTCGTCAAGGGCAAGGCCACGTCGGCCCTGACCAGCCTGGCCCTGGCGCCGTCCGATGACCCGACGCTGCCCAGCCAGGTGCAAACCGACATCCGCTTTGTGGAAGTGAGCCGCACCAAACTCAAGGAGGCCAGCACCTCGATCTTTGGCCGGGGCGGCAACTTTCTGTTCGGCGCCCCGAACAATGTTGCCAACGCGGCGGCCACAGGATTCCGTGGGCTCCCGGTGAACAACGACACCTTCAACATTGGCTTTGGCGGCGGGCGTGTCTCGGCCATGATCAACGCCCTGGAAAGCAGCGGCTTTGCCTACACCCTGGCCCGGCCGAGCCTGGTGGCACTCAGTGGCCAAAGTGCGACCTTCCTCGCCGGTGGTGAAGTACCGATCCCGGTGCCCAGCAGCGGCAGCAACAGCATCTCCATCGAATACAAAGAGTTCGGTATTCGCCTGACCCTGACCCCGACCGTCATCGACCATGGGCGGATTTCCCTGAAGGTCGCGCCAGAGGTCAGTGAGCTGGACTACAGCAACGCGGTCAACATCCAGGGTATCTCCGTGCCGGCGCTGACCATCCGGCGCACCGACACCAGCATCTCCCTGGCGGACGGCGAAAGCTTCGTGATCAGCGGCCTGATCAGCACCAACAACAGCTCCAACGTGAGCAAATTCCCGGGGCTGGGCGACATCCCGGTCCTCGGTGCGTTCTTTCGCGACTCCAGCATCAATCGCCAGGAAAAAGAGCTGCTGATGATCGTCACCCCGCACCTCGTGCAGCCCTTGGCGGCCAACGCCCAACTGCCCTCGTTGCCTGGGGAAAAACTGCGCAATTACGACCCGAACTGGTACCGCCTGTACTTCCTCGAAAACGGCAATTTCGACCGCCGCAGTGGACTGTCCGAATGAGTGAGAGCCTGAGCCAGACCTTTTTGGCAATTACACGCAACACCACGGATCTGGAATGGCTTCAGGGCGCGCTCGCGCCCCTGGGGCAAGTGGTCAGCGCCGGTGCCGGCAGCCTCGACGAGCTGTTGGCACTGGTAGACGTGACGTTCGCCAACCTGGTGTTCATCGGCCTGGACCGGGAACACGTCACCACCCAGTGCGCCCTGATCGAAGGTGCCCTGGAAGCCAAGCCGATGCTTGCCATCGTCGCCTTGGGCGATGGCATGGACAACCAGCTTGTACTGAACGCAATGCGCGCCGGCGCACGGGATTTCGTGGCCTACGGCTCGCGCTCCAGTGAGGTTGCCGGCCTGGTTCGGCGCCTGAGCAAACGCTTGCCGGCGGTCACCCCGAATACCCATCTAGGCGGGCTGACCGTGCTCTACGGCACCCAAGGCAATGCCGACGGCGCGCTGATCGCCAGCCACCTGGCGCTGGTGGTACAAAAAAGCGGGCAGCAAACGCTGTTGCTCGACCTGGGCCTGCCACTCGCTGACAGCCTCGCACTGCTGGGGCTGGAGAGTTCTTTTCATTTCGGCGACGCCCTGCGTCACTTGCGGCGCCTGGACTCAACGCTGATCAACAGTGCCTTCACCACGGCCGAAGCCGGTCTGCGCATCCTCGCCTACCACAACAACGACGAGCTCCTGGAGCGTACCAGCGCGGCCGAGCTGTACATGTTGCTCAGCGCCCTGCGCCAGCACTTCCAGCACATCGTGGTGAACCTGACCGGCCAACCCGACAGCGAAGCCTTGCGCACCTTTGTCAGCCATTGCGACAAACTGCTGTGGTGCACCGACCAAAGCGTGCCGGACTGCCGCCGCAACCTGGCCGTACTCAATCTGTGGCGAGAAAAAGGCATGAAACTCGACCATGCCCGCCTGCTGGTAGACCGCTACCTCAAGGGGGCCGCCCCGGACTCGGAGGCACTGGGCAAGAGCTTCGGGCTGGAGGTAATCGCCGTACTGCCCTGGAGCCCGGAAGTGCGCCTGAGTGCCAAGAACCAGGCCCAGACCCTGTTCGCCCTGGCCCCACGGGAAGCCCTGACACAGACGTTGCGCAGCTTGGGCGAGCGCCTGGCAAAACGCTCCGAGGGCCTGGAAAAACCCTCCACCAATTGGCTCAACCGCCTTCTGGGGACCAAATGAACGGCGAGAAGCTGTTTGGCGTCGCCCCGCGCGGCAGCGTCGGCAACACCGATCACGACGGCCTGAAGCTGGTGCTGCATCGCTACATCATCGATGCCATCGAGGATTCGGGAAAAAATCTGCTGGAAGGCACACGCCAGTCCCTGGCGCAGTTTGTGATCGACAAGGTGGCCGAATACATCACACGTATGCACCTGGCGATTTCCCGCTATGAGATGGAGCGCCTGGCCGAAGAGATCGTCGATGAGCTGACCGGTTTCGGCCCGCTGGAAGTGCTGCTGCGCGACCCGACCGTCACCGAGATCCTGGTCAACGGCCCGCACCGGGTATTCGTCGAACGCGATGGCCTGCTGCAACAAAGTGACTTGCGCTTCATTGACGACCACCATGTCGAGCGGGTCATGCAGCGCATCCTCGCCCCCCTGGGACGCCGGCTGGATGAGTCGTCGCCGATGGTCGATGCGCGCCTGCCCGATGGCAGCCGGGTCAATGCGATCATTCCGCCGATTGCCCTGGACGGGCCGTGCCTGTCGATTCGAAAGTTTCGCAAGGACATGCTTAAAAGCAGCGACCTGGTGGCCATGCAAACCATCGACCAGGCCATTTTCGATTTTTTCAAGGAAGCCGTCGGCAAGCGCTGCAACATCCTGATCAGCGGCGGTACCGGCACCGGTAAAACCACACTGCTGAACATTCTCAGCCAGTTGATCAACCCCCGCGAGCGCCTGGTCACCATCGAAGATGTGGCCGAGTTGCAACTGGGCCATCCCCACGTTGTGCGCCTGGAAACCCGCCCACCCAATGCCGAGGGGCATGGGGAAGTGAAGGCCAGTGACTTGATCCGCAACGCCCTGCGGATGCGACCCGACCGGATCATCCTCGGCGAGATCCGGGGCGTGGAAGTCATCGATGTGTTGACCGCCATGAACACCGGTCACGACGGCTCGATGAGTACCGTGCACGCCAACAACGCCCAGGACGCCTTGCTGCGCCTGGAAACCCTGGTGGGCCTGACCGGCCGGGTCGTCGCGGAAAAAACCCTGCGGCAAATGATCTGCGCGGCGCTGGATGTGGTGATCCAGCTGACGCGCCTGCCCGATGGCCGCCGCTGTGTCAGCGAAGTGGTGGAAGTGGTGGGCATCCGCGAAGACGTGTACGTCACCAACACCCTGTTTCGCCACGACAAGCGCACCGGCTTTGGCTTCCTGCGCGAAGCGGTCAACCCGGCCGGTGACAAGTTGCGTCACGAAGGTCACCTGCCGGTGTAGGAGGCAACCCGATGATCGGTCCGATTCTGCTCGCCCTGCTCGCCGTGGCCCTTCTGGTGCTGGGGATAGGCCTGATGCGCAACGGTTTGCGCAAGGCCCAGACCGACCGGGTATTGGAACGCCTGGCCGAAGGGCAACCCCAGGCCATGAAAGACAACGCGGTGACCACCAGCCTGGAACGCACGTTTATCCGTGCAGGCCTCGGCCGGCCAACCGAGCGCCTCGGCCTGTGGCTGACCCTGTGGGCCTTTGGCGCCCTGCTGGGGGGGCTCGTGGGCCAGTGGATAGGCTTGTTTGTGATGGTGGCGGCACCGCCCTTGGCACTGCGCCTGTACATCGCCGTACGCTACCAGCGGCGGCTGCGCCGGATGATCGAACAACTCCCGCAATTGCTCGATCACGCCGTACGCAGCCTGAAATCCGGACGCACCCTGGCGGACGCCATCCTGAGCGGAATCGATGCCAGTGACGACCCGTTGAAAAAGTCCATGGGCCGTATCAAGCGCAATGTGCAATTGGGTGTCAGCCTGCCGGAGGCCGCTCATGACTATGCCGAGTTTTATGAACAGGATGAATTGCGCCTGTTTGCCCTGGGCCTCAAGGTCAACCACCGCTACGGCGGCAACGCCAGTGAGCTGCTGGAAAACCTGATCAAGATGATCCGCGAGCGCGACCAGGGCGCACGGCAATTACGCGCCATGACCGGTGAAACCCGGGTGACCGCGCTGGTGCTGGCGGTACTGCCTGTGAGTGTCGCGGGCTACTTCCTGCTCGTTAATCCGACGTACCTGATGGCCATGTGGGATGACCACAGCGGCCAACGCCTGATGCTCGGTGCGTTCGCTTTGCAAGTCATCGGATGCGTGGCGCTGTGGCGCATGTTGCGGAGTATCTGAGATGGCGATACTGATCAGTGCCGTATTGTTTCTTGCCGCGTTATCACTGCTGCTGGCGAATATCCTGAGCAGTCGTCGTCAACAACGCGTGGTCGCCCAGCGGCTGCAGGGCGAGCCAGGCCGTAATGACAAAATGAGTGAGTGGTTGCACCAGTTGGGCAGCACCCGGATCGGCCAGCGCACCATCAGCCTCGATAACGAAACCCAAATCCTGCTCAACCGCATGGGCTGGAGAAAAGCCAGCCAACGCTCGATGTTCGCCGCTTGCCAGATCGGTTCACCGATAGTTTTGCTGGGCCTGACCGCGATGACACTGGAGCTGTTCTTTCCCGGCACCGAGCATGGGTGGGTGATCTCCCTGCTGGGCCTGATCATTGGCTACTTGCTGCCCAAGCGAATACTGGTGGCACTCGCCAAAAGGCGCCAGGGGAAAATCTCCCGGGAAGTAGCGACCTTCATCCCCCTGGTGCGCATTCTGTTTGAGTCAGGCATGGCCGTGGAGCAAGCGCTGCGGGTCATGGCCTACGACGCGCAAAAGTTGCTGCCGGTACTGACCGCCGAACTGCGCCTGGTGCTGGCACGCGTCGATTCCGGGCTGGAACTGGGGGAGGAATTGAACAAGGCCAGCCAGATGCTGGACGTGGATGAACTCAGCGACACGTGCCTGATCCTCCAGCAACTTCTGCATCAGGGCGGCGGGGCGATGAAGTCGCTGCAATCGCTCAAGCAGTTGCTGGATGACCGGCGCCTGACCCGCCTGCAGGAATACATTTCCAAGATGTCCGCCAAAATGTCCGTGGTGATGATGCTGTTCCTGTTTCCCGCATTACTGATCGTATTGGCCGGCCCTGGCTTTATCGCCATCGCCAAAGCCTTCGTGCCTTGAGAGGACATGCAATGAAGACATTGATGGTCGCCTGCAGCCTGTTGTTGTTGAGTGGTTGCGCCAGTAACGGGCAACTGCCGTGGGCGGGTTTCAGCGCGCAGGGCAGTTGTGCCAAGCCCAACTCCGATCAGGAGTTATCGCTGAACCTGGCCGACGACATGGCCAACGAGGGCAAGCTGCACGCCAGCTTGGCCAACCTGCAAAACCTGCCGGACAACCTGCCCCAGGTGCGCCAGCGCCAGGCCAAGGTGTACCGCCTGCTGGGCCGCAGCGAAGCCGAACCGTTGTACCGCAGCCTGCTCGGCACCTGCATGGCTGCCGAAGGCGAGCACGGGCTCGGCCAGCTGGCAGCGGCCAGGGGAGACAACGGCCAGGCCATGGCGCACTTGCAACGCGCGGCCAGGATGTCGCCCACCGATGAGAAAATCCGCAACGACCTGGGCGTGGTGTACCTCAATCAACGGCGCCTGGAAGACGCGCGCTTCGAATTCCTCACGGCGATGGAACTCAAGCAGAGCGACCAACTGGCCGCGCTCAACCTCGTGACGCTGATGATTTACCAGGACAACTGGGAACAAGCCGCACAAGTGGCCAACCGCATGGGCCTGAGCCCGGAACAAGTGACGCAAGCCCAGGCCCGGGCGCAGCAACTCAAGGCGCCCGTCTCACCGACGACAGCGCCAAAAGATCAGGTCGCAACCGTAGGCGACGTGCTGCAAGCGCCGGTCAAATAGGTCTCTGAAGGGAGTACACACGATGAAACTCACACTGCTCGCCACGCTGCTGTTCGCCAGCCTGCCGCTGACGGTGCTGGCTATTGAGCCGGGGCCTTCTTCGCCACAGCAAAAACAGACCGAAGGCTGGCTGCAACTGCAGGTCAGTGGCGAACGGGCGTCTTCCACCCCGCAAAAGGCCACGCCCGCTGAACGCGACCTGGCCATGCAACGCCTGCTGGACAGTTACAAACACACTATTCCTGAGTACTACGACCAGAAACTGGGCGGCAACACCCCAAGCGGCAGCAACTAATGCGCAGTGACGCGCTGGCGCGCCGCAGAATTGTTCGGCGATAACGCCAGCGCCAACTGGGTTCGGTTGTGCATATGGGTCAGGCGCAGCACCTGGGACACGTAGAGTTTCACGGTGTTTTCAGTGATGCCCAGCTCACAGGCAATCTGGTAGTTGGTCTGGCCCTTGCCTACCAGCCTTGCAACATCCAGTTGGCGGGGCGACAACTGATTGAAGATCGCCGGTATTTCAACCCGGTCAGTGTCGCTGACTTCACCCTCGGCTTCAGTCGACAGGCCGGATTGCGGACTGCTGCGCACCTTGTCGAGGTCATGATAAAGGTCATCGATGGACGCCGAGAGAAACTGCAGCTTCTGGTTCAGGTGCCCCAGGTCGAGATCTTTCTGCCGGTCCTGCAGCGCGACCACCTGGCGTTGCAACCCTTCGAGCAGCTCGCCCAAATTGATCGGCTTCTGGTAGTAATCGGCAATCCCGGCGCGCAAGGCCTTGATCACGTCCTGCTTGTCTGCACGCCCGGTCAGCATGATGGCCTCAAAGACCCGTTGCTTGCCGGCCAGGTGTTGCAGGGCCTGGACCAGTTCGATGCCATCCATCTCGGGCATATGCAGATCGCACAGCACCAGGCCGATCTCGGCATCGTCGCGAAAACGCTCGATGGCTTCCTGGCTGGATGCGCAAGGGACGCAACGGTAACCGTTGCTTTCAAGAAATTCGCAAAGCTCTTCCACGATCAAAGGCTGATCGTCCACCACGAGCACTTTCACTTGAGAGGTAAGCTTGTTCACGCGCTACTCCATGCCTGGCAAGCAAAAGGACCGATGTATCCATTCCGACCATTTTTCCTATACAACTTACCCATAAACGTAGACGTACTTTCCTACTATGTACATAGCGATACCCTACGTGGCGACTAATGGGATCCAAAACCAGGACAGGCAAAAACCGATCAGTAAAAACGGCACGAACGGCTGCCTGGCCGAATGTGCCGGATCAAGGTACTGCAAGGTATTCCTAAGCCCTTGATTCATCAGCGGCCACACCCTGGGCGCCAGCAACAGCCAGGCTGCGCTCGCGAGGCCGGCGCCGATAAAAGTGCCCAGTACGTAGAGGTAGTCGGTTGCCAGCCCCAATGCCGCGATCAGCTTCACGTCACCGGCGCCCAGGCGGCCCAGCGCGTACCCCGGCAGGGTGAACAACAACGCCAGGACAAAGGCCACACCGCCCTCGACAGCCGGTGCACCGAGCCAGGTCGTACCGCTCCAGAACAGGTAACCCAGCGCCAGCAAGGCTGCGCCGAGGGTCAAACGGTTGGAGACCTGACGTAGACGGATATCTTGCACAGCGCACAGCGCGAGCCAAACGACCAGGACGAGGCTTTGAATCACGTAAAAAAAATCCCTTTTTGCTGAATGATTCTATGCTGATATCAGGTAGTAGTAGTCAGGGTAGACGAGTCATGAAAAAAGGCCTCGCTAAAAAGCAAAAAGGTGCCGCCGCGCTGGAGTTCGCGATGGTCTTCATGATTTTTTTTGCGATTTTTTATGGCCTGGTCAGCTACAGCTTGCCGTTATTGCTGATGCAGTCCTTTACCCAGGCCGCCGCCGAAGGCGTAAGACGTAGCGTCGCGCTGGACCCCACCACGCCTGGCTACGTCACGGCACTGCCGCTGCAGGCCGTCAGTGCGGCGCAGGCACAACTGGCGTGGATCCCCTCCCAGTTCAAATTCCTTCCCGGGTACGTGACGGCCGTCTACAACTCGTCAGGCGTGTTGACGGTGTACATCAACTACCCGACGTCCAGCCTCCAAAGTGTGCTGCCGTTCCTGGTACTGCCAGGCATCGGTACCGTCCCCGCCCTGCCTCCCATGCTGTCTGCCCAGTCGAGCATGCAGTTTTGACCTCAGGCGATAAACTCTTCGGCCGCCTGCTCGGACGTGGCAACCAGCTGCCTGCTGACGCACCGGCAGCGATCCCGGCAACCGCCGCGCTGTTGTTCTACCTGGATGCCCAGGGCCGCGTAATGGATGTCCATGGCCCGCTTCGCCATCGACTCGAACACCCCGCTGCGCAACAGCAACAGGCACCCTCGCTGCTCGACTACCTCACTGCGGCGAGCCGCCTGGTGATCGAGGGCACGCCCAGCGACTGGCAGGGGCAAAGCCTGGACCTGGAGCTCAAGGGGCTCGCCGGGCAAACCCTGCATACCCGTGGCTGGGTCCAACCCGAAGGCAAGGGCTGGCTCCTGCAATTGCTGGACATTGGCGACCTGATTGCCCATCGCCAACTCACCCAGGTGCGCGAACACAATCAACGGGTGAGCGACCAGATCAGCGAGCAACTGCGGGTCTGCAGCCTGGTGCGCCTGCCCGAAGTACTGCAAGACACTCTGCAGGCTATTTCCCAGCACTGGCACATCCCCTGCGTCGCCATCGCCTTGCTGGATGAGCAGGGCCAGGCGTGGTGCATCGAGGGCTGTTACACCGCCCACGATGCGCCGGTACTCTGGAGCAACGGCCAAGCCCTGGGCTCCAGCCTCGACAGCCTGGGCGGCACGGCGCCAGTGAGCCTGGAGGTAAACCGTGGCCACAGCGAACACCCACGCCTGCAAGGCCTGTTTGGCAATACCGATGGCTTTCTGGTGCCCTACCGCGACGGCCTGGGCGTGGGCGCATGGCTGCTGTGCGGGGTGTATCACCGCCTGGAACACACCAGCGACCGTGACTGGTTGCAACTGACCGCCGCCCTCGCGGCACCGCTGCTCGGCCGCCTGGGCGAACTGCGCCATCAACAGCAGCTGGAACGCCTCGACGCGCTGCAAGGATTGCTCGGCACCGGCTGGTGGGAGCTGTCCCCACACACTGAAGACCTCGAACTCGCCCCACCGCTGCTGCACACCCTGAGCCAAGGCGAGGCGATCACACAGCTGTCGCTACCCATGTGGCTCAAGCTGATTCACCCTGCCGACCGGGAAGAACTCGCCAGCCGCCTGCAAGACCTGAAGACCCTGGGCAAACCGCTGTCCACCAGCGTGCGCCTGCAACGTGCCGACGCGGCGCTTAACCCCATCTGGTATCGCGTGCAGGGGCAAGCGTTGGGCTCGGGTGAGCATCGCCGCCTGGTGGGCTTCATGCTCGACATCAGCGACATAAAAAACCAGGAGCAACAGGCCGCCGCCGCCCACGCACGCCTGGATAACCTGATCGCCAGTTCCCCGGCTGTGATCTATGTGCAGCGCTACGTCGAGGGCACGCTGCAACCGGTGTTCTTCAGCGACAGTTTGCTGCCGCTGCTTGGCCGCACCCTGGCCGACTTCACCCCGGCGACGCTGAACCAGTGGATCCACGCCGAAGACCGCGACCTCTACTTCGACCGTACCCGCCAACTGCTGCGCGAAGGCAGCGTGCGCAGTCGCTACCGGGTGCTCGACACACAGGGCAATTACCACTGGCTGCTGGATGAAGCCCGGCTGCTGCGCGACGACCTCGGGTTGCCCGTGGAAGCCGTGGGCCTGTGGCTGGATGTGACCGAGACGACCCTGGCGGCGCAACGGGTCAAGGAAAGCGAGGAGCGCTATCGAATCCTCGTGGAAGACTCCCCGGCCATGATCTGCCGCTACCTTCCGGACCTGACCCTGACCTTCGGCAACACGCCCCTGGCCAACTACATGGAATGCCTGCCTGGACAGCTGCCGGGCATGAACCTCAGCCAGTGGTTGTCCGAAGAACAACGCGAGGCATTTGTGCAGCGCATCCGGCAGTTGACCCCGGAGTTCCCCGTGAGCACCGCCGAAATCAGCCTGCAACTGCCGGGGCGCACACATGCCTGGTGGGTGTGGTCGGACCGGGGCGTGTTCGACGAACAGGGCCAATTGCAGGAAGTGCAGGCCGTGGGCCGCGACAACACCGAAGTGCGCCGCTCCCAGCAGCAACTGACCCAAAGCGCCAAAATGGCCACCCTCGGCGAAATGGCCACCGGCCTGGCCCACGAGATCAACCAGCCGTTGAATGTGATGCGCATGGCCATCGTCAACGTGCTCAAGCGCTTGAGCAACGGTGATGCACAGATCGACTACCTGACGGAAAAACTCCAGCGTATCGACTCCCAGGTCCAGCGCGCAGCCCGCGTGGTAGACCACATGCGGGTGTTCGGCCGCCGTTCGGAAGTCGAACAGCAGCCCTTCAACCCGGCGCAAGCGGTGGAAGGCACCCTGTCGCTGCTCAGTGAAGGCATGCGCGGCAAAGGCGTGGACCTGCGCGTAACACAGCTAGACGTGACGGTGCAGGTCAAAGGCTATGTCGACCAGCTGGAGCAGGTGCTGATCAACCTGATGGTCAACGCCCGCGATGCCCTGCTGAGCAAACGCGAACACGACCGCGACCTGCAACCGTGGATCTCGGTGCAGATCGAGCAGGACAGCCGCCACGTACGCATCTGGGTCGAGGACAACGGCGGCGGGATTGACCCGCGGCTGCTGGAGCGGATTTTCGAGCCGTTCTTCACCACCAAGCCAATTGGCGTGGGCACCGGCCTGGGGTTATCAGTGAGCTACGGCATTGTCGAGAACATGGGCGGCCGGTTGAGCGTCGCCAACAGTGAACATGGGGCGAAGTTTTGTGTGGAGTTGCCGGTGGTGAGCGAGGTTTAGATCACCAGGTACGCATTACCCGAGTGGCAACTGAGGTTGGCGCCCACGCCGACCTGGTTAAGGTCGACTCCCAGCCCCAGCAACAGGGTATTCACCAACGAATTGATCAAGGGTATCAGCGTGGCATTCAGCACGTTGAGCAGCAGCGTGGTCACACCACTCAACACGGATCCTAGCCCACCGATCAGGTTGCCCAGCACGTTCGCGTTGCCGGGGGTAGGCCCGTACATATTCAGGTTAAGCCCGGCCGTCACGCCGTTCACCGGATCGGTCAGGCCGCTGACGATATTGGTCGTGCTGTAGCTGGAGTAATACGGCGGCTGGGAAATCTCCGGCAAATTCGGCGATTGGTAGGTGTAGGGAATGTTGTAAGCACCGCCTACCTGAATATTGGCCGACAATCCCAAACCACCGCCTACGCCCGTGACCACCGGATTGCAGAACACAATTAACGTGCAGGTCTTCGTACCGATATCGACGATCTTCAGCGGCGTCACCACCACCGTAGGGGGTGTAGGGCCAGTGCCGAAAACGCTGCTGCTGGCAATCTGGCCCATCCGCAGATTGACCAGTGATGTGTTGGTGGCCGTGGTCAGGGTTTTACTGGTCGGGCTGGCGCAGCTGTAACCGGTGACCCAACTGGCGGCACTCGCCGCATCCAGCTCGATATCGATACCCACCGGCGGCGGCAGCACTTGCAACACCGGCGACGTACACGAGACCGCGCAGGTCAACGAATTGATCACCCCGACCAGGTTCAGGCTGAGCAGCGCATCCAGGGTGCCCAGCAACGGGCTCGCCAACCCGTTCACCGCGTTCGTCAGCGTGGAGACGGTGTTGAGTATCGGCAGGTTAACCGACAGCTTCGTGCGTAACTGAGCCGTTTGGACGTAAATCCGGTTTGGGCCGGTCATAGGATTCTGCCCGGGCGCCGTGGCAAGCGCCGGGTTACCGATGGCCGACAGTTGTGGCGGCTGCAACACCTGGACGCTGGCGGTGATTTGCGCCACCCCCGGCAAGTTGATGGGAAAACTGGCCACCAGGCCGTTTTGCTTGTTGGCCAATTGCACGAACCCCTGAATCAGGTCGAACACCCGCATGTTGACCGCCAGGGCGGCGACGCTGGCACCACTCTCCACCGACAGGACATTGCCCAGCACCACCGTGGTCGCCCCCGCTGCGACTTTAAGGGCCTGCAGGCTGGCAATGGTCGCGGTGGCCGACAATGTATGCGTGGGGTCCAGCACATTGATTGCCGACTGAATCAGTTGGCCAACCGCGATGGTGTTGCCCAGTACCTGTGTATAACCACCGGCCGTCAGCCCCAGGTCGAGCTTCAGTTGGTTCAGGTAACTCAGCAAAGAAATGTTGGTGTTGATCAGGCCGTTCCAGCCCGCCACCGAGATGTTCACAGCGCCACCCAACAATCCGCCGGTCAGCGCGTTAAGCAGGGGCGCGTTATTCGTATCCACCACCAACGCCGTGCTGCGAATGGTCAATGACGCCAGCGGTGGTCCCAATGCGGCGACTGCCACTGCACTCACCGTCGTCTGTGCGGCCACCGCGGTACCGTTGACCATATTCCATATGCCGCCGGCAACGCTGGTCGCCACGGTCTCGGAGGCCACCACCTGGATCGCATCGTTTTGGCTGGCGTTGGCGCTGAAGACCCGCTGATTGCTGGCATTGGTCACCAACGTGCCGCAGGTGACCACCAATGCCCGAGTGTTGGCGACTATCGTGAAGCCATTGCGCGTGGCGTTCTGCGTGGCGTAATCGTTGGCCGTGGTGCTCGATGCGCATTGCCCGCCCCGATTGGCAGCTTCCAGGGCTGCCGTATCGGCCACGGACTGCAACTTGCGCTTTTCCACGTACAGGCGGCTGCTGTCGATGACCAGCAACAGGAATAGCAAGGCCATCCCCAAGGTCAGGGCCGCCATCAGGCCAATCGCACCGCGTTGCCTTGCAGGCCCGCCCTGGCGACCGGAACGAAGTCGAAGAGACATCGAGCACTCCTTTGCCGGCACACTGCCGAGCGCTTACTCTCCTGTGTTGCTTGGGAGTGTAGTCAAGAGCGGCGGGGGCTGCAGGCCAGTCGCCATAGATCGACGACTGGCGGAGGGCTGATCAGGCGATCAATGCGGCGGGTAGTTGGAAAGCACCTTGGTCACCGTGGCACGAATAGCGGCACTGCGGTCTTGGGGTTCAGGCGAGCTGGCGAGGATCTGCTCATCGCTGCCACGCCACACCAGCTTGCCGTCCTTGCCGTCGAGCAAGTCAATCTGGATGGTTGCGACCTTGTAGGTGATGTTGCGGGTTTCGTTATACATCGGCGCGCCCCAGTAACCATTCCACGGGCCGCCCCAGGCGCCGCCGTAGTTGGTGGTGACTTGTTGCTGGCGGTCTTCGACGATCAGGTAGGTCTGTACATTCAGGTCAGCTTTGGTGCCCGGCGCCGCAGGACGCAGGCCACGCTGGTCGAGCTGCTCGCCCACGGCCTGGCGGATGCGCTGTTCGGTGAGGTCACTCTTGATCCGCGGGTCATCCGGGCGGTATTGCAGCGCGGGTTCTTTCCAGCTCCAGCTGCGGTAGGCACCAAAGTCCCGGCTGGCATCGAAATCATGGTTGACCTGGCTGGTCTGGCAACCGCCCAGCAACACAACAACAGCAAGTGCAGCAATACGACGAAGCATGGTTTTTCTCCAAAAGACAATCCGGGCCTGAGATGAGAATAGCTGCTAACTGGGTGGGTAGGCAGTCATTGCCTTTTGCATCGCCTCACGCAGCGAATCGGCGCGCTCGCTGAGGCTGCCCTGGCTCGTGGTTTCGGCGCTGGTGCTCCATACCGGCTGGCGGGTGCGCGCGTCGAACAGGCTGATGCGTGCCACGGCCACCGTCACTTCATAGGTGCGTACCACCGGCACCGTGTTGTACATGCCGTAGCCGTTGCCATAGCGGTTATAACCGCCGTAACCATAGCCATAGTCGTCCTGGACCTGGCGCAGGCGTTTTTCCAGGCGCACGTCGGCGCTCACCAGCAGGTCGGGGGCGCGGTTGTCATGCAAGGGGCGCAGGCCGCGCTGGTCGAGGGCGCCGCTGACCGCCTCGGCAATCTGCGCCGAATCCGCCCAGGCCGAGCCCGCCGGCAGCTGGTTGTTGAGCCAGGCCCAACTGCGGTAGGCGCCGTAGTCGCGCACCGGCGCCGGGTAGGCGCTGGCATCAAAGGTGTTGGCCGCCTGGGCAGGCGCCGGCGGCATCGGGGCAGACGCCGCCACATACGGGTTGGGGCTTTGGCAACCCGCCAGGCCCAGGCCCAGCAGGATCAGTCCAAGACAGCGCTTCATTTCGACCTCCGCAGACTGGGCCGCTTAAACCGGACGGCAGATCCAGTGCAAATAACGCCCAAGTCCGGCAAAGCTTGGGTGACGACGGTGTGCGAGCTCCATCTCCAACAAATCCTGCAACTCGGCGCGGGCCTGGAATTCCACCGGCATATAGTCGTGGAACACCCGCACGCCACTTTCGGTTTCGACCTGCCACAGGCCCTCTAGTTGCGTCGCCAACTCCCGTGGGTCCAGGGGTTGTTGCGGCGTGAGGCTCTGCTTTTCGCCGGCCATGTCGTTCTTGCGCATTTTGCGGAAGTGGCCTTTGAGCAGGTTGCGGTAAATCAAGGCGTCGCGGTTATAGAAAGCCAGCGACAGCCAGCCACCGGGCGCGGTCAACTGGTGCAGCACCGGCAGGATCGCATGGGGTTCGGCCAGCCATTCCAGCACGGCGTGGCACAGCACCAGGTCATAGGGTTCGGTGAGCTGGCCCAGCAGGTCCTGCCAGGGTGCCTGAATGAAGGTGGCGGTCTGCCCGGCTTCGGCGAAACGCTGGCGCGCGCCTTCGAGCATCGGCTCGGCGGGTTCGGCCAGGGTTACATCGTGGCCGCGCTCGGCCAGCCACAGCGACATATGGCCCAGCCCCGCGCCGATATCCAGTACCCGCAGCGGGCGGTCCGGCAGCGCTTCAATCAGGTCGGCCTGCAGCACCGCCAGGCGAATCGCGCCCTTGGCACCGCCGTAGATCTTCTCGGCAAAGCGGGTGGCCAACTGGTCGAAATGACGGTCGCTCATTTGGCAAATCGCCGTTCGCTGTCGGCCAGCTTGGCCTTTACCACCTGATCCATGTCCAACCCCAATTCACTGCACAACAGCAGCAGGTACAGCACGATGTCACCGACTTCCTGGCCGGCATGGGCGAGTTTGTCGGCGGGCAACTGGCGCGACTGGTCTTCGCTCAACCACTGGAATATCTCCACCAGCTCGGCCATTTCAACGCTGGCGGCCATGGCCAGGTTCTTGGGGCTGTGGAACTGCTTCCAGTCGTTGGTATCGCGGATGCGGTGCAGGCGTTCGGTGAGGTGATCGAGGTTCATGGGGGGCTCCTGAAGGTGTATAGCTTCGGGCGCAAGCCGCGCGAAGGCAAGTGAATCCCTGCGGCCCGTAAACCTCTATGCTAGAAGGGAACTAGCTTGGGCCAATAACGAACAAAGGCTCAGGTTCGGCAGCTACGCCCACCGTCTTATCAGGACACACACATGCAAACAGACTTTTTCGGATGGCTGGGTCTCAAGATCGGCCAGATCATCCACTTTATCGTCGAGTTGTTCAGCGGGCTGTTCAATACCCTGTCCCACGCGGGCGGCGACTTTGTCGACGGGCTGTCCAGATCCTTGGGGATGGACACCTCGATCATCAGCATCCTCATGCTGATTATCGGCCTGATGCTGCTGTACTCGGCGGTGCGCGCGTTTATGCGGGCTTCGATCATCATGGGGATTATCTGGTTGATGCTCGGGCTGTGGGTGCTCAGTTGGGTGGTGCATTAATAAAGGGCCAGCAGGGTAAATCCCTTTAATTTGAGGGACGTTTCCGAGACAATCTTTCGGCCTTGTGCCTGTTGGGATGGGTGGCTAGTCTTCGGCCCTTCACTGCATATCAGTGATCGGGTTTAGTCGCCCGGAATTAGTGAGCGCAAGTTGTCGCCATGCTTCATGGCGGCTGTGCGCAGGGCACCTTCGGGTGCGCCGGGTTCCACTAGCCGGTCGACTAACCTGCGTACAGCCGCCACCCTCGTTTAGTCGCGCGGGTGTCAGCTCCTTACCTTCTAGTGGAGTTACACCATGCATAAGCTCGTCCCCGATCCACCCAGCGACCTCCTCAACGACCGCGCCGCCTTCAATCGCGCGCTCGAACATTACCTGCCATCCCAAGGCTTCCACACCATCAACGAAGACCTGAGCTTCGAAGATTCCCTGCTCTACACCGCCAGCCTGCTGAGCAGCGCCTCGGCCACTGCGCTTGATTGCGGCGAACTGCTGGAAAGCCCGCAGCGCGCGAAGATCCTGGCCGTTTGGCACTTGCTGGAAATTGCCAAGACCACCGTCGACCGCTCCATCGAATGCCTGCACCCGCGCAAAACCTGACACTACGCGGTCAAAAATGTGGGAGCGGGCTTGCTCGCGAAAGCGGTGGATCAGCCAATACATCCGGCGACTGACACACCGCTTTCGCGAGCAAGCCCGCTCCCACATTGGCCCTGCGGCGCAGCTAATGGACAGTTACACTACCGCTCCCCAAAGGAGCCCGCATGACTTCCCTGCTAACCGACTGGCGCGACCGCCCCACCCACCGCCGCGTGTGGGCCCTCGCCGCGCCGATGATTTTGTCGAACATCTCCGTACCACTGGTGGCGCTGGTGGACAGCATGGTCATCGGCCACCTGCCCCACGCCCACCAACTCGGCGCCGTGGCCGTTGGCGCCAGCCTGTACACCTTCCTCGCCTGGGCCATGGGTTTCCTGCGCATGGGCTCCACCGGCTTTGCCGCCCAGGCCGCCGGGCGTGGTGATGGCGCGGAGCTGCGGCAGATTCTGTTGCAGGGGCTGTTGCTGGCGCTGGGCCTGGCCATAGTGCTCGGCAGCATCGGCATTCCGTTAAGCGGCCTGGTGCTGGACTGGATGCAGCCCTCGCCCGAGCTGAACCAACTGACCCGCGAATTCTTCCACACCCGCCTCTTCGGCCTGCCCGCAGCGCTGGCCAGCTACGCGCTGGTGGGCTGGTTCCTCGGCACCCAAAACGCCCGCGCACCGCTGGCGATTCTGCTGACCACCAACCTCGTGAACATCGCGCTCAACCTGTGGTTCGTGCTGGGCCTGGATTGGGGCGTGGTCGGCTCGGCCCGCGCCTCGGTGATCGCCGAATGGACCGGCGCCCTGCTCGGCCTGGCCCTCACCCAAAAAGCCCTGCGTGCCTACCCTGGCCATATCGCCTGGGCGGCACTCAAGCTGTGGCAAAGCTGGCGCCCGCTGCTGGCGGTGAACCGCGATATCTTCATCCGCAGCCTGGCCCTGCAATCGGTGTTTTTCATGATCACCGTGCAAGGCGCTCGCTTGGGGGATGCCACGGTGGCGGCGAATGCGCTGCTGCTCAATGGTCTGTTGCTGACGGCCCACGCCCTGGACGGACTGGCCCACGCCGTGGAAGCCTTGTGCGGCCACGCCATCGGCGCCCACGACCGCCAGGCCTTGCGCCGCTCGCTGGTGGTGGCCTGTGGTTGGTCGTTGCTGGCGAGTATCGGCTTCGCGATCCTGTTCGCCGTGTTCGGCCACCTGTTTATCGCCATGCAAACCGATATTCCGAGCGTGCGCGAAACCGCCGACATCTACCTGCCCTACCTCGCCGTACTGCCGTTGATCGCCGTGTGGAGCTACCTGCTGGACGGCCTGTTCATCGGCGCCACTCGCGCCCGGGAAATGCGCAACGGCATGCTGCTGACGGTGGTGATTGTGCTGCCCTTCGCCTGGGCCTTGCAGGGCCTGGGCAACCACGGCTTGTGGATAACCTTCCTGTTGTTCATGGCCCTGCGCAGCCTGACGCTGTGGGCAATTGCCTGGCGCCTGAACAAGCAGGACCGCTGGCTTACTGGCCCGGCGTGAACGTGATAAACGCCGTGACCCGGTCCAGCACGGGCGCCAGCCAGCGCAGCGGCCGGGACATCGACGCCACCAATGTGGCGTGGCTGGTCTTGGTGAAGTAGAACTCCTCCACCGGCACACCCGCCGCTCGCAGCTTTTTCGCCAACCCGCCGGTGTTGCGCTTGGGGTTGACCAGATTGTCGTCCACCGAAGCAATCAACAGGCTGGGGGGTGCGCTTTGGCTCACGTGGTTGATGGGTTGGGAATCGGGCGGCGAGTCCGGGTAGAAGAACACCGGGCGCACATCGCGGTTTTCAATCGGCAGGAAATCATACGGCCCGGCGAGGCCGATCCATCCCTTGAAGACTGACGGCGACAGGCCAACCCCGGCCAGCCACTGCGGGTCCAGCGCCAGCATTGCGGCGTTGTACGCACCGGAACTGTGGCCCATCACATACAGTTTGCGGGGATCGCCGCCGTATTCGGCACTGTGCTGATACGCCCACGCGACTGCTTGGGCGCCGTCCTGCAAAAACCGTGGGTAGCGCACTTGCGGGTAAAGCCGGTAATCGGCGATCACCACCACGATGCCGCGCGAGGCCAGGGCTTCGCCGACGAAACCGTAGTCATCCTTGGAGCCGCTGTTCCAGCTGCCGCCATAGAAAAACACCACGACGGGCGCGTCGGGCAAGGCGGTGACGGGGCGGTAGATATCGAGTTTCTGGCGGGGGTCATCGCCGTAGGCGAGGGAGGAGGTTTTGGTGAAGGTGCTGGTGGGGGTGAGTGCGTTGAGCACTTTGATCGGGGAGCAGGCTGCGAGCAGCGTCGCGATGGCCAGGGTGAACACTTGCAGGAGCTTTTTCGACATTATTCAGGCCCTATAAAAACTGCAGGACTTGCGGCGATCCAAATGTGGGAGCGGGCTTGCTCGCGAAGGCGGTGTATAAGTCTGCACATGTATCGACTGACACACCGCCTTCGCGAGCAAGCCCGCTCCCACACTGGATCTCTGTCACATTGAGATCTTTGTCAGCCTGGAAGCGGTGTGCTTAAGAGGACAGGTACGACGAACGCGTCAAACCAAGACGCAACGCATCCAGGAACTGAGTCCGCTCCGCCGCCGTGATCTTCGCGCTGGCGCACTTGTCACGGTAGTGAGTCATCAACTCCTCCGGCGACAAGTGCACGTAGCGCAGCATGTCTTCGATGGTGTCGTGGGTCTCGATCCCGGCGCTGTACACCGAACCGTCGTCACGCTGGTAGATGTTCACCGAGTCGGTGTCACCGAACAGGTTGTGCATGTCGCCGAGAATTTCCTGGTAGGCACCCACCAGGAAGATCCCCAGCAGGTAGTCCTCGCCTTCTTTCACAGCGTGCACCGGCAAGCTGGTCTCGATGCTTTGCTCATCCACGTACTGCTTGATCTTGCCGTCGGAGTCGCAGGTCAAATCCTGCAGCACCGCACGGCGCAACGGCTCTTCGTCGAGGCGATGCAGCGGCAATATCGGCAGCACCTGGCCGATGGCCCAGGTGTCCGGCAGGCTCTGGAATACCGAGAAGTTGCAGATGTACTTGTCGGCCAGCTTGTCGTTGAGTTCGTCCAGCACCTGGCGGTGGGAACGCTGGCGGGCTTTCAGCGAGTCGTGCAGGCGGCGGCAGACGGCGAAGTAGCACTGCTCGGCCAGGGCTTTCTCGGCCAGGGTGATCTTGCCGTCGGCGTACTGGGTCGCCACGTCGCTCATGTAGTGAGTGGCGCGCCAGTAGGTTTCGGTGACCATTTCAATGTCGGTCGGGCCCAGCAGGTCCACCAGCCATTGCACGGTTTCCGGCAGGCTTTCCTTGTTCTCGATCAGCGGCACGTCGTCGTTGTGCTTCTCGACGTCAGTGACTTGCACCACCAGCATGGCGTGGTGGGCGGTCAGGGAACGGCCGCTCTCGGAGAAGATGTTCGGGTGCGGCAGGCTCTGCGCGTCGCAGAATTCCTTGAGCATGCCCACAACCACGCCGGCGTAGTCGTCCATGTCGTAGTTGATCGAGCTGGCGTTACGCGAGTGGGTACCGTCGTAGTCCACGCCCAGGCCGCCGCCCACGTCGATGTGGTCTACCGGCAGGCCGAGGTTGCGCAGTTCGCCGTAGTAACGAATGGCTTCCTTGAACCCGTGCTGGTAGTCGGCCAGGTTGGCGATCTGCGACCCCATGTGGAAGTGCAGCAGGCGGATGCCCTGGTCCAGGCCCGCCGCGCGGAAGCGTTCGACCACCGACAACAATTGCGCCGCCGACAGACCGAATTTGGATTTCTCGCCGCCGGTGTCCGCCCACTTGCTCGACGCCAGGGACGACAGGCGCACCCGCAGGCCCACCTGAGGCTTGACCTTGAGGTTGGCAGCTTCTTCGATCACCAGGCCGACTTCGGATTCTTTCTCGATCACGATGAACACGTTGTGGCCCAGCTTCTGGCCCATCAGCGCGAGGCGGATGAACTCACGGTCCTTGTAACCGTTGCAGACGATGGTGCCGCCTTTCGGCGCCAGGGCCAGCACGGCCAGCAGCTCGGGCTTGGAGCCGGCTTCCAGGCCAATGGACACGTCCTGGGTGGCGATGATGTTCTCGATCACCGCTTCCTGCTGGTTCACCTTGATCGGGTACAGCGCGGTGTATTTGCTCTGGTATTCCAGGCGCTCGATATTGGAGTCGAACGCGCCGGTCAGCTGGCGCACGCGGTCTTGCAGGATGTCGGGGAAGCGCACCAGCAACGGCAGGGACAGGCCGCTTTTGCGCAGCTCGTCGACTTGCTCGTACAGGTCCACAGGCGTGCTGTTCGGGCCGTTCGGACGGACTTCAACGCGACCGGCATCATTGATCGCGAAATACCCGGCCCCCCAATGGCGAATCCCGTAAACACTGCGGCTGTCCGCAACTGTCCATTGGCTGCCATCGTCTTTGCGTGTGCGTCGTACGGACATCGAAGTCCCCTATAAATGAAGTCGAAGTGCACCGGCCTGATCAGAGGCTGGCGCAGTCTAAAGAATGAAAATGACGATTTGCCTGTGAGAGGGGTAGACCCCACTTGCAGGACAGAGTTTAGACACCGGTCAGGAACAGGCTCTGTGAAAACCATGGAGACGACAGTTCGCGTTCAGCCAGCGGGCTATCGGGGTGGTTTTCACAGAGGCTGCTAGCCGCCGGATTTCTTCGCCTTGTAACCCAGCTTGATCAGCTCGGCCAACAGCAACTCGACGTGGTCGCCCTGGATCTCGATCACGCCGTCTTTCAGGGCGCCACCGGTGCCACAGCGCTTTTTCAGCGTGGTGGCCAGTTCCTTCAAGGCTTCTTCGGCCAGGGGCACGCCAGTGATGGTGGTCACTGTCTTGCCGCCACGGCCCTTGCTCTCGCGACGAACGCGGGCAATACCATCGCCTTCGGGAATCAGGGTTGTTTTGCAGGTACAAGCGTCCACGGGCTGGCGACAGTCCGGGCAGTGTCGACCTGCGTCGGTGGAAAATACCAGGCCACCAAGGGCGGCGAAGGATGCGGCTTTTTTGGCCACCGGCAATCCTCTTGGGAGGACAAAGACTGATCGATGGGGTCATCGACCGCGAAGCCCCACTCAGGCAGGGGCAGCGCTACTGAACCGCGAGAGCGGTTCAGCCTGAAAAGTCGCGCAGTGTAACGGCAAAAAGGCCCCTTGCTAAGAGCCAAATCGCGCCAATTTATGCAACTTTAGCGACGCAGGGCCAAATAACGACGCAACCCTTCCTGGGCATCCGGGCAATAGGGCTTTTGCTCGGCCTCCTGAAGCACCGTCGCCAGGGGCAGAAAGCGCGCTTCCATGACTTCTTCCGGCTGGATTCGCAGCGGCCCGTCCCACACGGCCGAGAACGAGGTGCACCAGAGCCGGCTGTCGCCGTCTTCGAAGTAGAAGTGATCGTGGGCGGTCAGTTCGACGCCGCTGACGCCCAACTCTTCTTCCAGCTCACGGGCCGCCGACTCGGCATAGGACTCGTGGGCCGCCACCATTCCGCCCGCCGCCGTGTCCCAGAAACCCGGGTACATGGCTTTGCTCAGGGTGCGCCGGTGCACACACAGCTCACCGGCCGAGTTGAACAGGAAAATAAAGGTGCAGCGCCCGATCAGCCCGCGCCGGCGCAGATCGGAACGTACGAGGCTGCCGAGCAGGTTGTCCTCCTCGTCGACCCAGGCAATCAGTTCGGCGTCGGAGGCGGCGCGGTGCGCTGCCTCCCTGGTGGAAGCGTCCATCATCAACCCTGGTTCAGGAGCTGACGCAGGTCGATCACTGCAGCGTTGGCCCGGGAAATATAGTTGGCCATGACCAGCGAATGGTTGGCCAGGATGCCAAAGCCACTGCCGTTGAGAATCATCGGGCTCCATACCGGCTCTTGCGAAGCTTCCAGCTCACGAATGATCTGGCGCACGCTGACGGTGGCGTTCTTCTTGGCCAGCACATCGGCGAAGTCGACTTCAATGGCGCGCAGCAGGTGCGACAGGGCCCAGGCCTGGCCGCGGGCTTCGTAGAACACGTTGTCGATCTGCATCCATGGGGTTTCCACCACTTCTTCGTCGACCTGCGGCACTTCACCCGGCGCCAGCGCTTCGGTTTTCAGCGCGGTGTTGAGCTTGACCCGGCCCACACTGGCCGACAGCCGTTGCGACAGCGAGCCCAGGCGGGTCGCCACATCACCCAGCCAGTTGTTGAGGTTGTCGGCACGTGCATAGAACAGCGCGCCTTTTTGATTCGGGTCGGACAAGCGCGCTTCGTAGCGGCTCAGGGAATTGATGCCTTCCTGGTATTCCGACTCGCTGGACGGCAGCACCCAGCTCTTGTTGTCGAAGTTGAAGCGCGGTTCGGCCTTGGCCAGGTCTGCGTCTTCCGCCGACTGCGACTGGGAGCGGGCGAAGTCCTTGCGCAGGGCACGGGTCAGGTCACGCACCTGCACCAGTACGCCGTACTCCCAGCTCGGCATGTTGTCCATCCACAGGCCCGGCGGGAAACGGTCGTTGGAAATGTAGCCACCCGGCTTGTTCAGCAGGGTGCCCACCACCGTCTTGAGGGTTTCGACGGTGGTAAAGCCCACCACCATCTGCTTGCCATCCTTCTCGGCGGCAATTTGCGCATTCTGCTGGACCGGGAACAACGCAGGCTCTTCGCTCCAGTACCAACCCAGGGCACCGGTGACCAACAGGTACAACGCAACCAGCGAGAGCAACGCACGGCTCATCAGCAGGTTACGGAAATAGCTGCGGGGGGCCGACTTGGTTTCAGGGGCCGGGCCCTTTGCACTGCCTGCGCGGTTTTTCCAGTCCAGCATGGCGATATCCTTTCAATCACTTGAGTTCAATAGCTACGACCACAACCCTGCCCCATCGTGCCGAGCAGTGCGGCGCTTTTAGCCAGGGTGGCGCGAGTACGCGGTTCGACTATAAAGGATGCACGCTGTTTACGCCCGCGCGACTGCATGGTCGATAAATGAATCTCTGCGACCTTGCAGTTAATTGACGTATGACACTCGTGCAACGGAAAAGAGGTGCTAGCATAGAGCCATCAGTTCGACCTCAGCATGCAGCCTAACTAGTAGTCAGGATATGACCGAGCCAGAAGACCCCAGCCGTGAGCGTCTCAAGCACCATTTTGCCCAGCGGGTAATTCATCAGGCACGTCAAATTCTTGAGATCTGGCAGCGCCTGCAACGCAGCGAATGGTCGACCACTGACTTGTCCGAGCTCAGTGAGGCCAACCTGCGCCTGCTGCGTTTTGCCGAGCGCTTCGAGCAGCCGGAACACGGCCAGCTGGCGCACCAGATCGGCGCTTCACTCAAGGCGGTGGACGACAACCGCGGCCGCCTGAGCAGCCACCTGATCACCGAACTCAACCGTTTGATGCAGCGCCTGTCGCGCACCGGGCTGCGCCAGGGCGACCAGCTGGAACAAACCCTGCTGCCGCCGATGCGCAAGCCGATCTACGTGATGCTGGCCGATCACGACCGCGCCGACCGCCTGGCCAAGCAGCTGGAATTTTTCGGCTTGAGCGCCCAGTCCCTCGACAGCGTGGCGGCGTTTCGCTCATCCATGGCCGAGCGCTTGCCGGCGGCCATTGTGATGGATGTGGATTTCTGCGGCGCCGGCCTCGGCCTGAAGCTCGCCGCCGAAGCCCAGGAAGGCCTGGAGCAAAAGCTGCCACTGCTTTTTTTCAGCCTGCACGAAACCGACACCCCCACCCGCCTGGCCGCCGTGCGCGCCGGCGGCCAGGAGTTCCTCACCGGCACCCTGGAGGCGTCGAGCCTGCTGGAAAAAATCGAAGTGCTGACCTGCGTCGCCCAGTACGAACCTTATAAAGTGCTGATCATCGACGACTCGCGGGCCCAGGCGATGCACACCGAGCGCCTGCTCAACAGCGCCGGCATCGTCACCCGCACCCTGATCGAACCGATCCAGGCCATGGCCGAGCTGGCGGACTTCCAGCCCGACCTGATCATCCTCGACATGTATATGCCGGCCTGCACCGGTACCGAGCTGGCCAAGGTGATCCGTCACAATGACCGCTACGTCAGCGTGCCGATCATCTACCTCTCGGCCGAAGACGACCTGGACAAGCAACTGGACGCCATGAGCGAAGGCGGCGACGACTTCCTCACCAAGCCGATCAAGCCGCGGCACCTGATCACCACCGTACGCAACCGCGCCGCGCGGGCACGCAACCTCAAGGCGCGGATGGTACGCGACAGCCTCACCGGGCTGTACAACCACACCCACATCCTGCAACTGCTCGAAGACTGCAGCTTCCGCGCGCGACGCGAGAGCAAGCCACTGAGCTTTGCGATGCTCGACATCGACCACTTCAAGCGGGTCAACGACAGCCACGGCCACCCCATGGGCGACCGGGTGATCAAGAGCCTCGCGCTGTTTCTCAAGCAGCGCCTGCGCAAGACCGACTATATAGGCCGTTACGGCGGCGAAGAATTTGCCATCGTGATGCCCGACACCGACCTCGACAGGGCTTGCCAAGTACTTGACGAGATTCGCGGGCGCTTTGCCGAGATTCACTATCCCGCCCAGCCACAGGATTTGTGGTGCACGTTCAGTGCCGGCGTGGTGGAGCTGTGTGATGGCTCCGACAGCCTGATGATGGCGGCCCAGGCCGACGAGGCGCTGTACCGCGCCAAGGATGCCGGGCGTAACCGGGTGATGTCGGCGCGTGCATCAAAGCAAAGTGCCACCTTTTCACCGGAATCCACCGAATCCGTCATAACTCTGTAATGGAAACGCAATAACTTCAGGCACTTACTTCTGCTGTCGGTTGAAACCACGCATGCGCCTGAAGCTGCTGACGAATCTGAACACCCTCCTTCTGGTCGCCGTTTGCCTGGCCCTGGGCGCTACGCTCTGGTGGTCGCAACGTGCCCTGGAACGGCCTTACCTGCTGATGGAGCGCTACCTTGGCCTGTCGCAGACGTTCCAGAACCAGGCCGCGCGCAATATCGACGATTACCTCGCCAGCGGCGACGCCCTGCGCCTGAGCAGCGCCAGCCAGAGCCTGGAAAACCTGTTGCAGCAGCTGGATGAGTTACCCGCAGAGCTGGCGCAAAACCTGCGTCCCAGCCTTGCCGACCTGGACACCTTCGGCAAGACCGACCTGCTGGCCGCCGGTAAGCTGGCCGGCGACCCGCAAGCCCTGTTGCTGCAAGCCGAACGCGAACTCGGTGCCAACCTGGAGCAACTGAACCAGTACGCCAGCGGCGTCAGTACGCCCGAGGCGGCGCGCTATCTGCCGCCGTTGCTCGCTGCGTCCCAGCACCTGGCGAAACTCTCCCTGGCCCGGGACAAGCTGGTGAGCAGCGGGCGCAGCGAACTGGCCGACGATGTGGAGCGCGAAGTCAGTAATATCCGCAGCCAGGCTGACGTGCTGGGGCAGCTGCCATTACTGGGGGTGACCGCCAGCAGCGAGTCCAGTACCGACGATTTCTCGGCCATGATGGGCCTGGAAAACACTGAAAAAACCGTGGCCCAGGACACCGGCGTCGACCTCAAGCGCGAACTCAACAGCCTGCTGACCCGCTACCCCGCCGAGCTGAAACGCACCCGCGAGCAAATCCAGCAACGCACCGAACTGGCCACCGCCACCCACTTGAAAATCAACGCCGTGCAGCAAGCCATCGCCGGGCTGGAGCCTGTGGTGCGCGCCCAGCACGCGCAGATCCAGGGCGAAGTGCGGCTGATGCAAGGCGTGATGATCGGCCTGATTCTGCTGATCGCCCTCTTGATCGACACCTTGCAGCGGCGCCTGGCGCGGGTGCTGACCAACCTGGCGCCGGCCTTGTCCACCTGGGCCGAAGGTGACTTCAGCCAACACATTGCCCTGGGCAAGACCAACCGCGAACTGCACGATATCGAAGAGTCCCTGAACCGCCTGCGCGCCTACCTGGTGGACCTGGTGGGCACCATCAGAGGCAACGCCGAGCAAGTGGCCGGCAGCAGCAGCGCGCTGGCGGAGTTGAGCAGCGGCATGCACGACGGGGCCGAGCGCCAGGCCGGTGATACCGCGCAGATTCGCGATTCCCTGGGCGAACTGGAAGCGACTATCCAGCAGGTTGCCGGCGACGCCAGCCAGGCTGCCGAGGCCAGCCGCAGCGCGGGCCAGGCCGTCGAGCAGGGCCAACGGGTGATCGGCCTGAGCCTGACCGGGTTGCACGCATTGGTCGGCGAAGTGCAGATAAATGCGCAGATGATCGAGAAACTCGCCGAAGAGTCCGCGACCATCGGCGGCGTACTCACGGTGATTCGCTCGATTGCCGACCAGACCAACCTGCTGGCGCTGAACGCCGCCATCGAAGCCGCCCGGGCCGGTGAAGCCGGGCGCGGGTTCGCCGTGGTGGCCGATGAGGTGCGCACCCTGGCCCAGCGCACCGCTGGCGCCACCGCCGAAATCCAGCACCTGATCGTCGGCCTGCAAACCGCCGCCCGGCAATCGGTGGAAGGCATGCGTGCCCAGGTCGAACACGCCGAGGCCACTGCCGAACAAGCCCAGGCGGCTGACGGCGCGCTGGATGAAATCGTCGGGGCGATCCAGACCATTTCCGACACCGCCGTGCGGATCGCCGATGTGACGGCCCAGCAAAGTGGCGCCGTGAGTGAAATCCGCGATAACAGTGAGAGGATTCACCAGTTGGGCGAGGACAACTTGCTGCGAATTGGCCAGGGACGCCGCCAGGGCGAGCACTTATTGGTACTTGGCGGGCAACTCAATACCGCCGTGCAGGCATTCCGCGTCTGACCGGCTCTCCCGTCTTGTGAAGATCAAAATGTGGGAGCGGGCTTGCTCGCGAAGGCGGCGCACCCGTCAACGCATGTGGCGGCTGAACCACCGCCATCGCAGGCAAGCCAGCTCCCACACTGACCGGATTCAGCCTTGCGGTCACATATTTTGCGCAATCCTCGCTAATCGTGCTGCCTACTGCATAGAACTGGACAGTCACAAAGCCTTTGCGGCATAGTCGCCGGGTTCTACCGTGCCCACATCAATAACAAGGAACAGCCGATGGCGACCTTACTGGTTCTTCACGGACCCAACCTGAACCTGCTCGGCACCCGCGAACCGGGCGTCTACGGGGCAGTGACCCTCGAACAGATCAACCTCGATCTGGAACGACGGGCACGTGATGCCGGCCACCATTTGCTCTACCTGCAAAGCAATGCCGAGTACGAACTGATTGATCGCATCCATGCCGCGCGCAGCGAAGGCGTGGACTTTATCCTGATCAATCCCGCCGCTTTTACGCACACAAGCGTTGCATTACGTGACGCGCTGCTGGCGGTGAGCATCCCATTCATCGAAGTGCATTTATCGAACGTGCACAAACGCGAACCTTTCCGCCATCACTCTTACTTCTCCGACGTTGCGGTAGGAGTGATCTGCGGCCTTGGCGCCAGCGGTTACCGACTGGCCCTGGAGGCCGCCCTGGAACAGCTTGAAGACACGGCCAAGCGCCCCTGACCGACCCTTTGGGAGTTGATGATTCATGGATATCCGTAAAGTTAAGAAACTGATCGAACTGCTGGAAGAATCCGGTATCGACGAGCTGGAGATCAAGGAAGGCGAGGAATCCGTACGGATCAGCCGTCACAGCAAGACCCCGGCCCAACAGTTCTACGCACCACAGATGCAAGCGCCGGCTCCGGCCGCTGCACCCGTGGCGGCTGCTCCGGTCGCGGCTGCTGCCGAAGCTCCGGCTGCTCCAAAACTGAACGGTTTCGTGGTCAAGTCGCCAATGGTCGGTACCTTCTACCGCACCCCGGCACCGACCTCGCCAGCCTTCGTTGAAGTCGGCGCAACCGTGAAAGTGGGCGACACCATCTGCATCGTTGAAGCGATGAAGATGATGAACCACATCACGGCGGAAAAAGCCGGCGTCATCGAATCCATCCTGGTAGAAAACGGTCAGCCGGTTGAGTACGACCAGCCGCTGTTCACCATCGTTTGAACCGCGGAGCGCCTTCGATGTTGAAACCTGCGAAGAAACTGCAAAAAGTCCTGATCGCCAACCGCGGCGAGATCGCGCTGCGTATCCTGCGCGCCTGTAAGGAAGAGGGCATCAAGACCGTCGCTGTTTACTCGACGGCCGATACCGAATTGATGCACGTGAAACTGGCGGACGAAAGCATCTGCATCGGCCCGCCACTGGCCACGAACTCGTACCTGAAAGTCTCGAACATCATCGCCGCCGCTGAAGTGACCGGCGCTGATGGCATCCACCCCGGCTACGGCTTCCTCGCGGAAAACGCCGATTTCGCCGAACAGGTGGAGAAATCCGGGTTTGCCTTCATCGGCCCGAAAGCCGAAACCATTCGCCTGATGGGCGACAAGGTATCGGCCAAGGACGCCATGATCGCGGCCGGCGTACCTACCGTTCCAGGTTCCGACGGCCCGCTGCCTGAAGACGAGGCAACCGCCCTGCGCATTGGTCGCGAAGTCGGTTACCCGGTGATCATCAAGGCCGCCGGTGGCGGTGGTGGTCGCGGCATGCGCGTGGTGCACAAGGAAGAAGAACTGATCGAAGCCGCCAAGCAGACTCGCTCGGAAGCTGCCGCCTGGTTCGGCAACCCGATGGTCTACCTGGAAAAGTACCTGACCAACCCACGTCACGTGGAAGTGCAGGTACTGTCCGACGGCCAGGGCCACGCCATCCACCTGGGCGACCGCGATTGCTCGCTGCAACGTCGTCACCAGAAGGTGCTGGAAGAAGCGCCGGCACCGGGCCTGGACGAAACAGCTCGCCAGGAAGTACTGGCTCGCTGCGTCAAGGCGTGCATCGACATCAACTACCGTGGCGCGGGCACTTTCGAGTTCCTGTACGAGAACGGCCGTTTCTACTTCATCGAGATGAACACTCGTGTGCAGGTAGAGCATCCGGTTTCGGAGATGGTCACCGGTATCGACATCGTCAAGGAGATGCTGAGCATCGCCGCTGGCAACAAGCTGTCATTTACCCAGGATGATGTGAAGATCCACGGCCACTCTCTGGAGTGCCGGATCAACGCCGAAGACCCGAAAACCTTTATCCCAAGCCCTGGCCTGGTCAAGCATTTCCACGCGCCCGGCGGCAACGGCGTACGTGTGGATTCGCACCTGTACAGCGGCTACAAGGTTCCGTCCAACTACGACTCGCTGATCGGCAAGCTGATCACCTGGGGCGCCACCCGCGACGAGGCCATGGCCCGTATGCGCAACGCCCTGGACGAAATCGTGGTAGACGGCATCAAGACCAACATCCCGCTGCATCGGGACCTGGTTCGCGATGAAGGCTTCTGCGAAGGTGGTGTGAACATTCACTACCTGGAACACAAGCTGGCTAATCAGTAAGCGAAGTGCTCCACCCAACAAAACCGCCTTCGGGCGGTTTTGTTGTTTCTGCCCACCCGATTTTTCTGGATGGATACATTCCCCTTGTGGGAGCGGGCTTGCTCGCGAATGCGGTATGCCAGTCAACACATCCATTACTGACACACCGCATTCGCGAGCAAGCCCGCTCCCACATTTTGTTCTGTGTACACCAGCAGTACAGTCGTCTTCTGCTGTTCGCTCGCGTAAACTTGCGCGTCTTTCGCAGCCCTACCCCGCTGCACACTCATTTTTTCAAAGGTGCCCGCCATGCCTTGGCTGCAAGTCCGTCTCGCCATCAGCCCAGAACAAGCCGAAACCTACGAAGACGCGTTCCTCGAAGTGGGCGCCGTGTCGGTGACCTTCATGGACGCCGAAGACCAGCCGATCTTCGAACCCGAGCTCAACACCACCCCGCTGTGGTCCCACACCCATCTGCTGGCCCTGTTCGAAGACGGCACCGATGCCGCCAGCGTCCTGGCCCACATGGAACTGCTCACCGGCGGCCCGCTGCCGGAACACCATAGCGAAATCATCGAAGACCAGGACTGGGAACGCAGCTGGATGGACAACTTCCAGCCAATGCGTTTTGGCCAGCGCCTGTGGATCGTGCCGAGCTGGCATGCCGCCCCCGAGCCAGACGCCGTGAACCTGCTGCTGGACCCGGGCCTGGCGTTCGGCACCGGCACCCACCCCACCACCGCGCTGTGCCTGGAATGGCTCGATGGCCAGGACCTGAAAGACTGCAACGTGCTGGACTTCGGCTGCGGTTCGGGGATCCTGGCGATCGCCGCCCTGCTGCTGGGCGCCAAGGAAGCGGTCGGCACCGATATCGACGTGCAAGCCCTGGAAGCCTCCCGCGATAACGCCGGGCGCAATAACATCGCTGAAGAGAAATTCCCGCTGTACCTGCCGGAGCAATTGCCCCAGGTGCAGGCCGACGTGCTGGTGGCCAATATCCTCGCCGGGCCGCTGGTTTCCCTGGCGCCGCAGCTGTCGAGCCTGGTCAAGCCGGGCGGCCGCCTGGCGCTGTCGGGCATCCTCGCCGAACAGGGCGAAGATGTTGCCGCAGCCTACGCCCAGGATTTTGAGCTGGATCCGATCGCCAACCGCGATGGCTGGGTACGCATCAGTGGTCGTCGGCGCTAGAATGAGCGCCTGCATGAATCGGATGGCCGCATGACCGACAGTTTCGTCACCCAGTGCCCACACTGCCAAGCACGCTTTCGCGTCAACCACGCTCAATTGAGCGTGGCCCGTGGCGTGGTGCGCTGTGGGTCGTGCCTGCAAGTGTTCAATGCCGCTCGCCAACTGCTGGAGCAGCGCGCCAATGCGCCCGCGCCCCAGGCACCACCTGCGGCAGAGCCGCCGGCAGCCGTAGAACCGCCACCCCAAGCGCCGCGAGCCATCAGCCAGAAGCAATGGACCGCCGAAGAGCTGGACCTGGATAACCTGGACCTCGACGTAGAACTGGCCAAGCTGGAACGTCGCGAGATCCAGCACACCCAGCCCGTGGGTGCCGACCGTCGCCAGCCCGGCGCCGATCGTCGGCAAAAGGAAGATGCCCTCAGCGCCAGCCGTGATACGGCCAAGGCCGAGGAAGAGCAATGGGCCTCCAGCCTGTTCAGCGAACCCCGGGATGAACGGGCCCAAGCCCCGCAAATGGTCGACGACGAACCGCAACCGGCCAAGGCAAGCCCAGGCAAACCCAAGCGCACCGAACCGTCGATGTCGTTTGAAGCGGTCGAGCCGGACGACGAACCACCGCTGCACACAAGCCCCACCGCTGACGAACTCGACCCACCGGTAACCGCCGTAGCAGACGAGCCGGAACCCGAACAACCGGAACGCCCGCAGCCCAAACGCAAGCGCCCTCGCCCCGAGGCTGGCGCCCACGACGACCTGCTTTCGGACCTGGAAGACGACCCGCTGCACCTGTATTCCCAGAAGCGTTCCTCCGGCTGGGGCCGCCGCCTGTTCTGGGGCTTGCTGGTGCTGCTGGCCGCCGCCGGCCTGGCGGGACAATACGTCGCCTACCAATTCGACGACCTGGCACGCCAGGACGCCTACCGTCCATGGTTCCAGGAACTGTGCCCGAAACTGGGCTGCACCGTGCCATCCCGGGTCGATATCGCCCACATCAAGAGCAGCAACCTGGTGGTGCGCAGCCACCCGGAGTTTGCCGGTGCCCTGGTGGTGGACGCGATCATCTATAACCGCGCGACATTCTCCCAACCGTTCCCGCTGCTGGAGCTACGCTTTGCCGACATGAACGGGAATATGATCGCCAGTCGTCGCTTCAAACCCGCCGAATACCTCAGCGGCGAGTTGGCAGGCGTGACCGAGATGCCCTCCCAGACGCCGATCCACATTGCCCTGGACATCCTCGACCCGGGCAACAAAGCGGTGAATTACAGCCTGAGCTTCCACTCCCCCGAGTGAAACGGCTGCCTGGCCGGTGCTTGACGGCAGATTATTGACTGCATCGCCTTTGACCAAACCTGCGGCGATAAGAAAATAACTGCTCAGATTTTATCCAATTCAGCCTTTATCCAGTCATCGAGAGCGGGTATCATGCCAACCCTTTTTCGAACTCTAATGATCCGGCCCCACAACAGGGAAGTCCTATGTCGGCGGTACGCATCGGCCCATACACATTGCACAACGGCTTGATCCTCGCCCCGATGGCGGGCGTCACCGACCAGCCCTTTCGTCAGCTTTGCAAGCGTTTGGGCGCAGGGCTTGTAGTCTCGGAAATGGTCACCAGCGACATGAGCCTGTGGAACACCCGCAAATCGCGGATGCGCATGATCCACGAAGGTGATCCCGAGCCCCGCTCGGTACAGATCGCCGGCGGTGATGCGCAGATGCTGGCGGATGCGGCCCGGGCCAACGTGGAGTTGGGGGCGCAGATTATTGATATCAACATGGGTTGCCCGGCCAAGAAGGTCTGCAACAAGGCCGCAGGTTCTGCCCTGTTGAAGGATGAGCAGTTGGTGAGCGAGATCCTGCATGCCGTTGTCGCTGCAGTGGATGTGCCGGTCACCCTGAAGATCCGCACCGGTTGGGACCGGGACAACAAGAATGGCCTGACGGTGGCGAAGATCGCCGAGCAGGCGGGCATTACAGCGCTGGCGGTGCATGGCCGCACCCGCGCCGACCTTTACACCGGTGAAGCCGAGTACGACACCATTGCCGCGATCAAGCAGGCGGTGTCGATTCCCGTCTTTGCCAACGGCGACATCGACTCAGCCGAGAAAGCCCGGCGCGTGCTGCACGCGACCGGCGCCGATGGCCTGTTGATTGGCCGGGCTGCCCAGGGGCGGCCGTGGATTTTTCGTGAGATCGAGCATTTTCTGCGTACCGGCGAAACCTTGCCGGCACCGGAGCTGATCGAGGTGGAACGTATTCTGCTAGAGCATCTGGCCGCCCTGCACGCCTTCTACGGAGACGTGATGGGAGTACGCATTGCTCGCAAGCATGTGGGCTGGTATCTCGCAACCTTGCCGGGCGCCAGGGAGTTTCGCGCCCACTTCAATCGTTTGGATGATACGGAAGCACAGTGCGCCAACGTTCGTGAGTTCTTCTCCGAGCGTTACAAGAGCCTGGTGACAGGGGACGGAGAAGGGGTGGCCGCATGACGATGATGACCGAGACTTTAGTGAGTGGAACAACACCCGTGAGCGACAACGTCAATTTGAAACAGCACCTCAACACGCCGAGCGAAGAAGGCCAGACCCTTCGCGGGAGTGTCGAGAAGGCGCTGCACAATTATTTCGCCCACCTTGAGGGCGCTGCCGTCACGGACGTGTACAACCTGGTGCTCTCCGAAGTCGAAGCGCCGTTGCTCGAAAGCGTGATGAACTACGTCAAGGGCAACCAGACCAAGGCCAGTGAGCTGCTCGGTCTGAACCGTGGCACGCTGCGCAAGAAACTCAAGCAGTACGATTTGCTGTAAGCATTCAATCAAACCAGAAAGGCGCCCGCGTAAAAACGGACGCCTTTTTTGCTGACTCCTTTGCTTTTGATGGAAATTGAAATGACCGACCAGACTACCCGCCTGCCGATCCGCCGTGCCTTGATCAGTGTCTCCGACAAGACCGGGATCCTCGAATTTGCCCGGGAGCTGGAAGCCCTGGGCGTGGAGATTCTCTCCACCGGCGGGACCTTCAAACTGCTGCAGGACAACGGCGTGGCCGCAGTGGAAGTGGCGGACTACACCGGTTTCGCAGAAATGATGGACGGTCGGGTCAAGACCCTGCACCCGAAAATCCACGGCGGGATCCTCGGTCGTCGCGGTATCGACGACGCCATCATGAGCGAGCACGGCATCAAGCCGATCGACCTGGTGGCCGTTAACCTGTACCCGTTCGAAGCCACCATCAACAAGCCAGGCTGCGACCTGCCGACCGCCATCGAAAACATCGATATCGGCGGCCCGACCATGGTTCGCTCGGCAGCCAAGAACCACAAAGACGTGGCCATCGTGGTGAACGCCAGCGACTACGCCAACGTACTGGAAAGCCTGAAAGCCGGCGGCCTGACCTACGCCCAGCGCTTCGACCTGATGCTCAAGGCCTTCGAACACACCGCTGCCTACGACGGCATGATCGCCAACTACATGGGCACCGTGAACCAGGCCGCTGAAACCCTCAGCACAGAAGGTCGCAGCCAGTTCCCGCGCACCTTCAACAGCCAGTTCATCAAGGCCCAGGAAATGCGCTACGGCGAGAACCCGCACCAGAGCGCGGCGTTCTACGTTGAGGCCAAGCCTGCTGAAGTCGGCATCGCCACCGCGACCCAACTGCAAGGCAAAGAGCTGTCGTACAACAACGTGGCCGACACCGACGCCGCGCTGGAATGTGTGAAGAGCTTCGTCAAGCCAGCCTGCGTGATCGTCAAGCACGCCAACCCGTGCGGCGTGGCCGTGAGCCCGGACGCTGAAGGCGGTATCCGCCAGGCCTACGAACTGGCCTACGCCACCGACACCGAGTCGGCCTTCGGCGGCATCATCGCCTTCAACCGTGAGCTGGACGCCGAGACCGCCAAGGCGATCGTCGAGCGTCAGTTCGTTGAAGTGATCATCGCGCCATCCGTCAGTGAAGAGGCTCGCGCCATCGTTGCCGCCAAGGCCAATGTGCGCCTGCTGGCGTGCGGCGAGTGGTCGGCCGAACGTGCCGCTGCCTGGGACTACAAGCGCGTCAACGGCGGCTTGCTGGTACAGAGCCGCGACATCGGCATGATCGGCAGCGCCGATCTGAAAGTGGTGACCAAGCGCGCCCCGACCGAACAGGAAATCAACGACCTGATCTTCGCCTGGAAAGTCGCCAAGTACGTTAAATCCAACGCCATCGTCTACGCCAAGAACCGCCAGACCATCGGTGTCGGCGCGGGCCAGATGAGCCGCGTGAATTCGGCACGCATCGCTGCGATCAAGGCAGAACATGCCGGCCTGCAGGTCGCCGGTTCGGTGATGGCGTCCGACGCATTCTTCCCGTTCCGTGATGGCCTGGACAACGCCGCGAAAGCCGGTGTTACCGCCGTGATCCAACCGGGCGGCTCGATGCGTGACGCAGAAGTGATTGCAGCGGCTGATGAAGCCGGCATTGCCATGGTCTTCACCGGCATGCGCCACTTCCGTCACTGATTGCTCGTTCCCACGCTCTGCGTGGGAATGCAGCCCGGGACGCTCCGCGTCCCAAAGCGTGACGCAGAGCGTCACAAGAGGCATTCCCACGCAGAGCGTGGGAACGGTCAGAATTCAGCGTCATCCGAGGTTTTTGAAATGAATGTTTTGATCATTGGCAGCGGTGGCCGTGAACACGCCCTGGCCTGGAAAGTTGCCCAGGACCCACGTGTCCAGAAAGTTTTCGTCGCCCCCGGCAACGCCGGTACCGCCATTGAAGCCAAGTGCGAAAACGTCGCCATCGACGTGTTGGCCCTTGAGCAACTGGCGGACTTTGCCGAGAAAAACGTTTCCCTGACCATCGTCGGCCCGGAAGTGCCCTTGGTAGCTGGCGTTGTGGACCTGTTCCGCAGCCGCGGCCTGGACTGCTTCGGCCCAACCGCCGGCGCTGCCCAGCTGGAAGGCTCGAAAGCCTTCACCAAGGATTTCCTGGCGCGCCACAAGATCCCGACCGCCGACTACCAGAACTTCACCGAGATCGAGCCGGCCCTGGCCTACCTGCGTGAAGTCGGTGCACCGATCGTGATCAAGGCCGACGGCCTGGCCGCCGGTAAAGGCGTGATCGTCGCAATGACCCTGGCTGAAGCCGAAGACGCCGTGCGCGACATGCTCGCCGGCAACGCTTTCGGTGAAGCCGGTTCGCGCGTGGTGATCGAAGAGTTCCTCGACGGCGAAGAAGCCAGCTTCATCGTGATGGTCGACGGCAAGAACGTACTGCCGATGGCCACCAGCCAGGACCACAAACGTGTGGGTGACGGCGACAGCGGCCCGAACACCGGCGGCATGGGTGCCTACTCCCCGGCGCCAGTGGTTACCGCCGAAGTGCACAAGCGCGTGATGGACCTGGTCATCTGGCCAACCGTGCGCGGCATGGCCGACGAAGGCAATGTGTACACCGGTTTCCTGTACGCCGGCTTGATGATCGACAAGGCCGGCAATCCGAAAGTCATCGAGTTCAACTGCCGCTTCGGCGACCCGGAAACCCAACCGGTGATGCTGCGCCTGCAATCGAGCCTGGTGCTGTTGGTTGAAGCTGCGCTGGCCCAGGCCCTGGACAAGGTCGAAGCCCAGTGGGACCCGCGCCCGAGTGTCGGCATCGTGCTGGCCGCCGGCGGCTACCCGGCCGACTACGCCAAGGGCGATGTGATTGAAGGTCTGGACGCGGCTGCTACGCTGGAAGGCAAGGTGTTCCACGCGGGCACCGCGCTCAAGGATGGCAAGGTCGTCACCGCCGGTGGTCGCGTACTGTGCGCAACCGCCATGGGCAGCAGCGTAGATGCCGCCCAGCAACAGGCTTACAAGCTGGCGGCGAAGATCGACTGGAAAGGCTGCTTCTACCGCACCGACATTGGCTACCGTGCCATTGCCCGTGAGCGTGGCGAAAGTCAGTAAACAGCTATCCGTTCGGTTAGGCAGGGGCCTCTGGCCCTTGCCCTACGCTTGTGGCCCCGCGCATAGTTATACCCATGCATCAACCTACGAAGGGATTTCGCCGTGCGCTGGCTCAGGATCGCCATAGGTTTCACTGTCAGTCTGCTGACCTTGCTCTGCTTGCTCCCGGCCCAGGCCGCCGCACAAGGCAGTGGCTGGGCAGTATTGCTTGATGAACAGGCCGATCTGCAACTGAGCGACATCCGCTCGCCCCGCTACATCAATCAATTCAGCCCCATCGAACTGGACCGGATTACCGCCGCGCAACCGGACGGTGCGTTGTGGGTACGCTTCAGGCTGCAACCCGGCAAACACGAGCAAGTGCTGCGGGTATTCGCCCCTGACCTGTCACACCTGAACCTGTATGTACTCGACGGCGACACCCTGGTGGAGCAGGAAGCTACCGGCACCCGCCAGCCCCAGGCCGAGCGCCCGCTGCCCAGCAGCGACTTCATGCTGCCGATGCCGCAAAGCCAGAAGCCGCTGGACGTGTACCTGCGCATGGTCTCGGAACACGAGCTGCGCCCCTACATCACCCTTGAGCCGGCCGTGCTGGCTGCGGCCAACCAGAACCAGACGCTGATCTACGGGCTGCTGTTCGGTTGCCTGGTGATGCTGATCCTGCACAACCTCACCCGCTACGCCTACCATCGCTCCCGCAGCAGCCTGTGGCTCGCCGCCTGCGAATTGCTGTTGCTGCTGAGCCTTGCGCTGCTGCTCAACGTGCTGGGCCCGTGGTTGCCGAACTGGCACGCGGTACAAACCCCCGGTGCCTACCTCGCCCTGCTGCTGACCGCGCCGTGCGGGCTGATGTTTGCCTACCGCTTCTTTGCGCCACTGGGCCCGCATCCGCTGAACAAGCTGTTGATGGCCGACATCCTGCTGATCGTCCTGACCGGCCTGTTGCTGCTGTTCGTCAACACCTTGCCCCTGAACATCATCACCTACGCCCTGGTGGCGCTGGCCGGCCTGAGCATGTTGTTCGTCTCGGCCTATCACTGGCAAAAGGGTTACCGCCCGGCGCGCCTGTTCATGCTGGCGATGGTGATCTTCAACATCGGCACGCTGATTATTCTCCCGGCCTTGCTGGGCCTGACGCTGGTGCCGCCACAAGGCTTGATCATCACCCTGCTCGGCTTTATCTGCCTCAGTGGCCTGTTGATGAGCCTGGCCCTGGGCGAACGCCAGCGCGCCATCACCGAAGACAACTTCAGCCTCAGCCGCGACCTGGCGGCCAGCAACGCCGAAATCGCCGCCAAGGCCGAATTCCTGGCGAAGATCAGCCACGAAATTCGCACGCCCATGAACGGCGTGCTGGGCATGACCGAACTGCTGCTGGGCACCCCGCTTTCAGTCAAGCAACGCGACTACGTGCAAACCATCCACAGCGCCGGCAACGAACTGCTCACCCTGATCAACGAGATTCTCGACATCTCCAAGCTGGAATCCGGGCAGATCGAATTGGACGATGTGCAGTTCGACCTCAACGCGCTGATCGAAGACTGCCTGAGTATTTTCCGCGCCAAGGCCGAGCAGCAGAACGTCGAGCTGATCAGCTTTATCCAGCCCCAGGTACCCCGGGTGATCAGCGGCGACCCGACGCGGCTGCGCCAGGCACTGTTGAGCCTGCTGGAAAATGCCCTGCAAAAAACCGATGAAGGCGAAGTACTGATCGTCGTCGCACTGGACGAGCGCAGCAGCAAACCGCGCCTGCGCATTGCCGTGCAAGACAGCGGCCTGCCGATGGAACCCGCCGAGCGCGACGCCCTGCTGCACAGCGAGTTGCACAGCAAGAACTTCCTCTCTGCCACCCGCCTGAGCGGCCATCTGGGCCTGGTCATTGCCCGCCAGCTGATCCTGTTGATGAACGGCGAATTCGGCATCAAGAGTGGCAGCCAGCAAGGCAGCACATTGTGGCTGACCTTGCCGCTGGACCCGGAACGCCTGGAGCACCCGACCTCGGACCTAGACGGCCCGCTCAAGGGCGCGCGCGTGCTGGTGGTGGACGACAACGACACCTGCCGCAAAGTGCTGGTGCAGCAATGCACGGCCTGGGGCCTGAACGTGAGCGCCGTGCCTTCGGGCAAGGAAGCCCTGGCGCTGCTGCGCACCAAGGCGCACCTGCGGGACTATTTCGACGTGGTGCTGCTGGACCAGAACATGCCCGGCATGACCGGCATGCAACTGGCGGCGAAGATCAAGGAAGACCCGAGCCTGAACCACGACATCCTGCTGATCATGCTCACCGGCATCAGCAATGCGCCGAGCAAGATCATCGCGCGCAACTGCGGGATCAAGCGCATCCTCGCCAAACCCGTGGCCGGCTATACCCTCAAGACCACCCTTGCCGATGAGTTGACCCAGCGCAGCAAGGGCTCCGTGCAACCACGCCAGCCGGCGATCAGCGCGCCGGCCCCGGTGACCGTGCCGAGTGACTTCCGGATCCTGGTGGCGGAGGACAACAGCATCTCCACCAAGGTGATTCGCGGCATGCTCGGCAAGCTCAACCTGCAGCCGGACACCGCCAGCAACGGCGAAGAAGCCCTGCAGGCAATGAAGGCCCAGCGCTACGACCTGGTGTTGATGGACTGTGAAATGCCGATCCTCGACGGCTTCTCCGCGACCCAGCAACTGCGTGCGTGGGAAGTCAGCAACCAGCGGATTCGTACGCCGGTGGTGGCGCTGACGGCGCACATTCTTTCGGAGCACAAAGAGCGTGCACGCCAGGCCGGGATGGACGGGCACATGGCCAAGCCGGTGGAGTTGTCGCAATTGCGCGAGCTGGTGGAGTACTGGGTAGCACAGCGGGCACAACGCCCCGAGCACGCCCCGACTTCCTGACACGCCCAACCTGTAGGAGCGAGCTTGCTCGCGAAGAACCTGAGAGCGCCGCGTTAAACCAGAAAGCCCGCGTTATCGTTAACGACCTTCGCGAGCAAGCTCGCTCCTACAGGGGATCAGTGCAGCCCGTTCGTCACAGGCCTGATAAACTCCCGCTCGCCCTCCTTCGCTGCGAGCTCCCACCATGCTCCACGTGCTATTCAGCGTTTACCTGAAGATGCTGGTGCTCTACAGCCCCTTCTTCGTGCTCTCCTGCTTTATCAGCCTGACTCGCGGTTACTCCAGCAAGGAGCGGCGGCGCCTGGCCTGGAAAGTGGCCCTCGCCACCCTGGTATCGAGCGTGTTGCTCTACCTGTTCGGCCGGGTGATTTTCAGTGTGTTCGGCATCACCGTCGACGCCTTCCGCATCGGCGCCGGCAGTGTGCTGTTCATCTCGGCCCTGGGCATGGCCCAGGGCAAGTCGGCGGTGCAGACCGACAACGTGCAGCAGGACGTGACCATCGTGCCGCTGACCATTCCCCTGACCGTCGGCCCCGGCACCATCGGTGCGCTGCTGGTGATGGGCGTCAGCCAGCCGCACTGGGACGACAAGATCACCGCGATCCTCAGTATCGCCCTGGCCAGCCTGACGGTGGGCGTGGTGCTGTACCTGTCCAACCGTATCGAACGCATCCTCGGCGACCAGGGCTTGCAGATTGTCAGCCGGTTGATGGGGCTGTTCGTGTGCGCCCTGGCCGCACAAATCATCTTCACCGGTGTACGCGGTTACCTGGTGCCGTAGATCAAATCCTGTAGTTGGCGATAGCCAGGCGGACCTTGTCCCCTGCGCTGTCCCGCAGCAGTTGAATCGTGTCTTCGTTGACCACCGAGCTGTTCAGCACCAGGCATGTGCGGCCACTGAAGGCCTCGACGGATGCACTGTCCCACTCCAGAAACGGTATGCCCAGTTGCTTGCTGACGCCGTGGGAGCTGTACGTCACCAGCACCATCGAAACTTCCCCGGCGATTTCCGAGCAGGACGCCAAGCCGAAATCGCCACCGTCACGCGTGGTGGTATTTCGCTTGAATAACTCAAATGAGGCCGGGAGCTGCTTCAACGCTTCAACCGCCTCCGCCACCCGTTTGGGCAATACACTGATCAGTGGCCCCGACAGAAACGTCGAGGCCACGGTGGCCGCCATCAGGTTCAGCGCCGCCAGCTGTACCGACAGCCCCTTGCGAGAGGTGTACACCCGCTCGAAACTGCTCCTGACCGGCATCCAGCCGAGGCTGCTCATGACCTTGATGAATTCGTTGTACCAGGCCTCTGTGCCCCGGGCGACCCGCAGCACATCGCTGACGTAGCTGCTCGCCAGCAAATAGCTTTTGCGGGTGTACTCCTTGTTGAGGCTGGTCATGCCTTGCACAAACGACATGACGCTGTTGTTCACCACCGCCGCGTCCAGCTCATCATCCGCCTCGGGCTTCACCGGCGCGCTCAACCCCGACGCCAGGCCGGGCGCGCCCGGAAGCCGGTAAGCGGCAATCAGCTTCCTCCTTTTTGCGCTGTTGATCCGTTTGTTGTTTCGCTCCATAGCCATTTCTCCATAACCCCCAACATGGGGCTCAACGCCAACACTAGTCGACTTGCCGGGGATTTTGAGCTGCTGGAAATTGACCACGGGACGCGCCGCGACCCGCAGGAAAAATCACTGCAGGCGGCGCAGCTGAGTAAACGCTGGGGATGAGGCGGCGGCACACAAAAGCGCCGTGCTTTTCTTCAAGCCGTAGAGAAAGGTATGACTTGAGCCGATGCAAAAAAACCTCGGCAAGCAGATCTTTCCGGCATCAATGACTGACGTTTCAAGGCGGCCCCATGGCGGGGCCGCCGTTGTTTTCAGGAGGCGGGTTTCTCGCCGTACCAACGTGGCGTGTAGACCCACTCGCCACCACCTGCCCGCGCAAAGACGCAGGTGGTGGACGAACCGATCAGCACCATGGTGCGCATGTCCACCTGCTCCGGCGTCAGTTGCCCCAGGGTGGTGACTCGCAGGGTCTGGCCCGGGCGACCGATGTCACGGCCCAATACCACCGGTGTTTCAGGCGTGCGGTGCTGCGCGACGATTTCCAGGGCGCGTCCCAACTGCCAGGGCCGCGCACGGGAGATCGGGTTATAGAACGCCAGCGCCAGGTCGGCCTGGGACGCCAGGTCCAGGCGCTTCTCGATGATCGACCAGGGTTTGAGGTTGTCCGACAGTGACATCACACAGAAGTCATGCCCCAGCGGTGCACCTGCCTGGGCCGCCGTGGCGAGGGATGCCGACACGCCCGGCAAAATCTCCAGGTCGACCTGATGCCAGGCCGGGTCGCCGGACTCGTGCAAGGCTTCGATCACCGCGGCGGCCATGGCGAATACACCCGGGTCCCCCGAGGAAACCACCACCACCGAACGCCCCTGCGCCGCCAGCTCAAAGGCATGACGCGCGCGCTGCATCTCTTCGCGATTGTCGGTGCAATGCTGGATCTGGTCCGCGCGGAACGGCCCGGCCATGCGCACATAGGTTTCGTAACCCAGCACGTCGGTGCAGCGGGCCAGCTCGGCTTTTACTGCCGGTACCATCAGTTCGGCAGCGCCGGGGCCCAAACCGATCACCGCGAGGCGGCCACGGGGACGACCGATCAGGGACAGGTCCAGAGGGGCCTCGGCCACCGTGATCGCGATGTCCGCCTGAGGCGCCAGATCGGCGAAGCGCAATGGCACGCCCAGCTCCAACGCCGCTTCGTGCAATGACGAATCGGCCATCTCCGTTTCAGCCGCCAGCAAGCAAGCCAGGGACTGCACGGCGAGCCCGGCATCCTGCAACGCCGCACGAATTCGCCCGGCCAGTTGCGGCCCCGGCTGGCAGGTAACCAGCACCGTCTTCGGATAAATCAGCAACTCATTGGCCGCAGGTGTGCGCTCGGCACTGCCGACGTGAATCGCCAGGCGTGCCTGTTGATCCTGGGGCAAGTTGGCCTGATCCAGCCACGGCGCCGCGCCTTCAATGCGTACTGATTCGCCAGCCAGCAAGTCCGAGACAAAGCGTTTGCCCAGCTCCAGATCCCCCAGCTGATAACCATGGGGCGGGTTAAGCAGGCAGGTACCAAAACGCAGCTCGCCACTGGTGGTGATCGCGGCGGCAACGTCCAGGGCAGCGGCGATTTCCCGCGCCATCACGTTCACGCCACCCAGGCCACCGAGCAGCGGCACTACCGCGCTGCCGTCTTCGGCGACGGCCAGCACAGCAGGCTCGACGCCCTTCTCCAGCAACAGCGGCGCCAGGGTGCGGATCACAATCCCGGCGGCGCACAGGGCGATGATCGGCGTGCCCTGTTGATACAACTGGCGCACGCTGGCGCCGAATTCGTTATAGGCCTGATCTGCGCCCTCGACCCGCCCGGCCAGGCCGTGAATCAGTGCGTCGGGATACACCTGCTGGATAGCGCGGGCCGTGGCGAGGCTGCCCTGCCCCAGGATGACAATCGCGGGAGCCGTCATCAGCCTTGCCACCTTTCACCAGGAACGATGATCAACGAGAAATACGGCGAGGACGTCGGATCGACCTGATCCAGAGCGACGATTTTCTGATTGGCCATGGTCGCGCGCTCGACGTACAACGCCCGGCTCGCCAATCCCAATTCTTCCAGTACCTGACGCACCTTGGTGAAGTTGCGCCCCAGCTTCATGATCACCGCCGCGTCGGCATCCGCCAGGCGACGCTTGAGTTCGTCATGGGGCAGCACGCCGGAAAGCACCGACAGGCTCTGGTTGCGATACACCAACGGTGCGCCCAGTACAGAGGCGCCACCGAGCATCGAGCACACACCCGGGATCACCTGGGCTTCGTAGCGCTCGGCCAGGCGGTCGTGCAAATACATGTAGGAGCCGTAGAAGAACGGGTCGCCTTCACAGATCACCGCCACATCGCGCCCCGCGTCCAGATGTGCCGCAACGTCGACACTGGCGGTGTCATAGAAATCGCTGATCACTTGCTCGTAGGACAGCGGCGCCGGCAACACTTCAGTGGTCACCGGGTACACCAGCGGCATCAGGGTTTGCTGGGGCACCAAATGGTCTTCGATGATGCCGAAGGCGTTGCCCTTCTTGCCCTTGGCCACGAAGTACGCCACCACCGGCGATTCGCGCAGCAGGCGCAGGGCTTTGAGGGTAATCAGTTCCGGATCGCCGGGGCCTACGCCCAGGCCAATCAAACGTCCGCGTGCCGGCATTATTCGACCTCCGTGGCCAAGGCGTTGACCGCGGCGGCGGCCATCGCACTGCCGCCGAGGCGGCCCTGCATGATCACAAACGGTACGCCGCGGCTGTCTGCCGCCAGCATCGCCTTGGATTCGGCGGCGCCGACAAAACCCACCGGGAACCCGAGGATCAGTGCAGGTTTTGGCGCGCCGGCGTCGAGCATTTCCAGCAGGTAAAACAGAGCTGTCGGCGCATTGCCGATCACCACCACACTGCCTTCCAGGTGCGGGCGCCACAGCTCCAGGGCGGCGGCGGAACGGGTGTTGCCCAGCTCACGGGCCAACTCCGGCACGCTGTCGTCGCGCAGGGTGCAGATCACCTGATTGTTGGCCGGCAGGCGCGTACGGGTCACGCCTTCGGAGACCATCCGCGCATCACACAGGATCGGCGCGCCAGCGGCCAGGGCTTCGCGCCCGGCCTTGCCGGCACCTTCGGAAAATTGCAGGCCGTCGATGGCGTCGACCATGCCGCAGGCATGAATCACCCGCACCGCGAGTTTTTCCAGGTCGGCAGGGATGCGATCAAGCCGGGCTTCTGCGCGAATGATCGCGAAGGAGTTGCGATAGATCTCCTGACCGTCGCGGATGTAATCAATCATCGGTGTTGCTCCGTGGGTGAGCGCGCAACAAGGCGCCCGCCGCTTCAATAGAAAGAGTGCGCGCGTGCAGGCGGCCGAAACCGGGCAGGCCTGCGTCGCGAAAATAGAGGTCGTAGTGGCCGGGACTTACCGCCAGCAGGGTGACCGGCGCGGTGTGTGCGGCCGCGCAGGAACGCGGGCAGCCGGACAGGTGCACGCTGTGGCCGGGCGCTAGCGCGGCCAGTTGCACGGCGTCGGCCTTGGTGTCGGACAGGCCTTTGGCGCAACCGCCGGCGCCGGTGCAGGCGATCATCCGTGCGAGGGGTTGGTCCACCGAACACAAAAAGCCAAGCTGTTCGAGGCGTTCGGTGACAGCCGCCGCATCCTGGATATTGGGCAGCAGCAGGCCTTGCCATGGCGTGACACGCAAGGTGGCGTCGCCATGGTCGACGGCCAGTTGCGCAGCGCCCCTGAGCATCGCCGAACCCAGGCGGCCCAAGGGTGCGACGGCGGCGACGTAGACCTGGTTTTTTTGGCGCTGTGGATAACTTCCCAGGTGCAGCGACGCGGAGTTGGAGTGCCTTGAAAAGCCATCAACCGGCTGCAATGGCATATTCAGCTGCCGCAAAAAGTTATCCACAGCGGTTTCAGCCAGCAGATGGCGCATACGGGTCTGATCAGGCCGGGCCAGTTCAAGGAACCGTTCCAGCACCGCCACCACCAGTGCATGCCCTTGCGCCGAAGGTACCGCCGCCAAGGGCGCATCCCGCGCCGGGCAGCCTGCCAGGCCGAATGCCAACAGCGTGTTGCCATTGGCATCGAAGGCTGACAGCCACAGGTCGTGATGATGCTCGAGCATGGCCAGGGCTTCACCGCCGTCCAGTTGCACGGCGAACTTGGCCGACAGCTCATGGAAACGCGGGTGGGTTTCCAGGGTGGTGAGGATCTGGTCGGCCAACGGTCGGGTATCGAACAGCATCTCGCGGTCAATGCCGGCACTGGGGCTCAGCATCAGGTTGCGCACATCATCACCGGCGGCACGCTTGGGGCCCAGGTCGGCGGCCAGCAAGGCGGCGATCAATGCATCCTGTTCGGCGCCGATCCCGCGAATCTGCAGGTTGGCGCGGTTGGTCGCCTCGATCACCCCGCCGGCATGGGCCTGGGCGGCGTCGGCCACGGCAAACGCCTGCTCGGCGCGGATCGAACCGCCCGCCAGTTTGATCCGGCAAATCCCGCCATCCAACGCCTGGACAATACGCAGCAACCCCGGACAGGCCGAGGGGCGCAAGGTATTGGACGGTGGTATTGGTTTCACGGGGCTACCGGTTCACGGGTAAAGGCGCGGTATTATGCCTGCTTTGTCCGGCGGCATGAAAAGCCTGCCCGTCGGATGTCGTTCAAGGAATTCATATGTCGCCCTGGCTGACGGTAGTAGGCATCGGTGAAGACGGCTTCAAGGGCCTGGGCAGAAACGCCCGGCACGCCCTGTTGCGCGCCTCGCGCATTATTGGCGGGCAACGCCAGCTGGACTTGTTGCCGGTGTGCATCCGTGGCGAACGCCAGGTGTGGCCCAGCCCGTTTTCCCTGGAGCCGGTGCTGGCCAGGCGTGGTGAAGCGGTGTGCGTGCTGGCCAGCGGCGACCCGATGTTCTATGGCGTGGGTGCGAGCCTGGCGCGGCAGGTGCCGGCCGATGAGCTGCTGATTCTGCCGGCGCCCTCTTCCGTGTCCCTGGCGGCGGCGCGTCTGGGCTGGCCGTTGCAAGAGGTAGTGACGCTGTCGGTGGTTGCCCGGCCGATGGCGGCGCTGAATGCGCATCTGGCCAGCGGCGTGCGTTTGCTGGTGCTGAGCAATGACGGCCAGAGCCCGGCGGCGATTGCCACACAATTGGCCGAGCGCGGGTTTGGCGCAAGTCGCCTGAGTGTGTTTGAACACCTCGGCGGGCCGGATGAGCGGCGCATCGACGGCATCGCCCGGGATTGGCCTGGCGAACCGATTGCCGCGTTGAATCTGCTGGCCATCGACTGCGTGGCCGACGCCAACACAGCGCGCCTGTCACGCCTGGCAGGGCTGCCGGACTCGGCCTTCAGGCACGACGGCCAACTGACCAAGCGCGACGTGCGCGCCATGACCCTCGCCCGCCTCGCGCCGATGCCCGGTGAACTGCTGTGGGACGTGGGCGCGGGCAGCGGCTCCATCGGGATCGAATGGATGCGCGCCCACCCCAGTTGCCGCGCCCTGGCCATCGAGGCCGACGAAGGCCGGCAACTGTTGATCGAACATAACCGTGATGCACTCGGCGCCCCAGGCCTGCAGTTGATTCGCGGCACCGCGCCCCACGCACTCGCTGGCCTGGAAGCGCCCGACGCCATCTTCATCGGCGGCGGCGTCACCCGCGACGGCGTGCTCGACACTTGCTGGCAACACCTGCGCCCGGGCGGCCGGCTGGTGGCCAACGCCGTGACCCTGCAAAGTGAAATGACCCTGATGGCCTGGCGCGAACAACACGGCGGCGAGCTGACCCGCATTCATGTGGCCCAGGCCCAGCCACTGGGGGGCTTTGATACCTGGCGCCAGGCGCTGCCGATCACCCTGCTGGAAGTGATCAAGCCGCTATGAAACGCATCCTGCTGTTGGGCGGCGTGACGGAAGCCCTGGCCATCGCCCGCACACTGGGGCCCGAACATATCTACAGCCTGGCGGGTGTTGGCCGCGTTCCCACCGACCTTACGTGCCAGGTGCGCGTCGGTGGCTATGGCGGCGCGGAAGGTTTGGCGCAGTTCATTCGCGATGAAGGTATCGAGCTGGTGCTGGACGCGACCCATCCGTATGCCGCACAGATCAGCGCCAATGCCGCCCGTGCTGCGGGTGTGTGTGGCATTCCCTGCTGGGCCCTGCGCCGCCCGGCGTGGCAGCCACAGGCGGATGATGACTGGCGCGAAGTCGGTGACTGGGCGGAGTTGATTGAAGCCCTGAAACCCTTCAAGCGACCACTGTTCACGCTGGGCCGTGAACCGTTACAACACCTCGACGAAATCCCCGCCGAGCAGTTCTGGACACTGCGCGCACTGGATGTGTACCCCGGCAATGAACGCTGCGAAGTGATTGGCGCCCGTGGGCCGTTTTTGATCGAGGATGAACGGGCGCTGTTTGAGCGGCGGCAGATTGATGTGCTGATCAGCAAGAACAGCGGCAGCACGGCTACCGAGCCGAAGCTGGAAGTGGCACGGGAGCGGGGGGTGCCGGTGTTGGTGTTGAGGCGGCCGGTGTTGGTGGCGGTGGATCAGGAGCTTTTGTCGCCCGCAGAAACAATCGAGTTATTGGCAGATTTCATTCGATAGATCAGGATCATCGCCCACCTCTATCAACTCTATTTGTGACTAAAGGGACGGCGATGAATCCACAACATGAAGTGCTACACTCCAGAAACAGTTCAAGCCAGACTCAATTCTATTCAGGAGCTGACATGATAGACGTCAAAGAAGCCGTGCAAGTTGCCAAGGCAGCAGCCAATGACTTTCTCGGCCAGGAAACAGTGCTTCAGGACTTGATGCTTGAGGAAGTCGAGTTAAACCCAGGCGACAAAACGTGGGCAATAACACTTGGCTTCAATGTTCCAGCCCCTGATAAATATCAACGATTAGGCGCATCTTTAGCGGGACAAATGTACGCAAGAAAATATAAAACATTCTTCATTGACTCGGAGACTGGCGAGTTCCGCTCCATGAAGATCCGCGAAGTATGATCGAAATATATATCCGGCAATATCGAAGAAAAGGAATCATAGTCGACACCAACCTTCTGCTCTTGGCACTGATCGGAGGCACACCCAGTATTGCAGGCTTCAAAAGAACAAGCGGGTACACCGCCAAAGATTACAAACTTCTGCTTAACGTGATTGATCAATTCGAAAAGCTTATTTCAACTCCTCATATACTTGCGGAAGTCAGCAACCTTACAAACGGGCTTTATGGGAGCAAGCTACACGACTTCTACGCAACATTAAAAAAATCATTATCGACAGTCATTGAGATTCACTGCCCTGCTCTTGATATAAGTTGCGATTATGAGCTGTCGCCCTACGGACTTACCGACGTCGGTATTATCTGTGCAGCCAAAGATAATTATCTAGTTTTGACAGATGACCTAAGAGTCGCTGGATTTGCTCATCAGCACAGCGTAGATGTCGTGAACTTCAATCACATACGGGAAGCAAGCTGGGACGTTTAATGGCGTCTCACGGGATCATTCCCACACATCAGCGCAGGAACGATCGATCATCGAAGTGTTAAATGCGTTTTCCGCCACCTTCGTGCACCCGATCAGCCAGTAACTCCGCCAGCTCGATCAACTGAGCGACGCCCAACAACTCCTCTCGCTTCGATCCTTCCAGGCTAAACGCCAAGTCGCAACTCAGCGCATTGGCCGAGGCGAGTGTTTCAATGAGGTTGACCAACAGGTCTTCGGTGCTGATTCCGTCGGCTACGGTGAACAGCCGAAAGGGGGGATTGGGGGTAGGTTTAATCATTGTGAAGCTCCTAAGGGATGTGGAGCTGCCACTGATCGCCGCGACGCGATGGAAGGTGGCAGCTGTGCGCAGGTTCGCGGACCGGTCCCTAGGCAACCCGGCATACCCGAAGGTATCCCGCGCACAGCCACCATAGCGCCGCACAGTAGACGATAAAAAAGCGTCAACTGAAAGCAGACGATGGCGCTTAGCGCCTATAGGATCCGGGCCGCGACGCCCGACCACTGAGTTTGCAGTGGTGTTCGGAGACTAGAGATTGAGTTTCCCAAGGACAACCGCCAATCACTGTCGGAAATTTCTGTGGAGGGCCTCCACATTCGAATCGAACACAATCCAAACTGTGGGAGCTGGCTTGCCTGCGATAGCATCACCTCGTTCCAGCAGGAAGACCGAGTCGCCTGTATCGCAGGCAAGCCAGCTCCCACAGCATTCAGCTGTCGCACTAAACATCGCGGCCCATTTGAAAAAAATGGAAATCCTTGATTCCCGTCTATCCTCAAACCCAGCACTGCGACACCAAACCACACCGCCCCTTTTTACTTATCCTCCCCGATCAGGCTAAATACCCACCTGATCGCTTAACCCTACGGATTGTCCGCCATGGCCCGTCAACGCTTTGCAATTGCCTGGATAGCCTGCCTTGCAGTGCTGTTCAATGCGTTTGCCATGCCGCTGGCGGGTGCGATGCAGCAGGCGGATGACCCGGTCAAGCAACTGCTGTGGGGCAGTTTCTGCTCCTCCAATGCCAACAAGCTGACGGCCATTGCCCTGGGCAAGCTGGAGATTCCGGCGCCGCAGCAGGACGATCACTCCACCATGCAGCATTGCTGGTGCTGCTCGGGCTCGGCGCCATTAGTGGCGCTGCCGGGGCATTCACCAACACTGTATTTCGCAAGATTCGACGCGGTGCAAGACCTGCCGCCGCCGTCATTGCAATCCCCCACCCCGCGCCAGCAATGGCCGAGCCTTAACCCCCGCGCCTCTCCAACGGTCTGATTTCTTCGCAAGTGAACTGCGTTTAGAACCGTTCTGGAGAACTGCCATGCTCAAATCTTCCCTGCTTCTGGCTGCGTTGTTGCTGCCGGTGTGTGCTGCTGCCAATGCCGAAGACTTCAAGGTCGGCGAACTGGTGGTCAGCGAACCCTGGTCCCAGGAACTGCCGCCCAATGCGCCGACCGTCGCGGCGTATTTCGTGATTCATAACCAGGGCGAGCATGCGGATCGCTTGCTCAGCGTCGACACGCCCGTGGCCGCCAAGGCCGAACTGCATGAGCATGTGATGCAGGGCGATCTGATGAAGATGCAGCAAGTGACCAGCGTCGCGGTGCCGGCCAAAGGTGACCTGGCGTTCGCGCCCATGGCCTACCACGTGATGCTGCTGGACCTGAAGGACCGCAGCGTTTTGCGCGACGGCCAGCATTTCCCGCTGACCCTGAACTTTGAAAAGGCCGGGCCAGTGAAGGTGGAAGTGTCAGTGCAGAAGCAGCCGCCCATGGCCAGCCACGAACACATGCACGCCCAATAGATAAACCTTGATGGGCGCCCCACGCGCCAGGTTGTCCCCGCACCGCCGTAAGCCTGTAGGCCTTATGCGCGGCAGCTGGATCAGCCTGTTCGCCATGCTGATGATCTTTATCGGTCCGCTGATTTCCCAAGCGATGCCGATGGATCATCACGCCGGCATGTCGATGGAAATGTCCATGGACGCGCCGAGCTGCCATGGCGACGCCAAGCCTGCGACCGATCACCACAAAGCACCCGACGAACACCACGTGCTCTGGGAAAAGTGCGGCTATTGCAGCCTGCTCTTCAGTTGCCCGGCGCTGCCTGGCAGCGTGTCGTTTGTCACCCTCGGCAGCCCGCCGCCCGCCAACGCCCTGACCCCCGCCCCACGCCTGGGCCATGCCCGGCAAACCGTGTTCCCCGGCGCCCGCAGCCGCGCCCCGCCCATCATCGCGTAAGCACCTCACACCGTTACTTCACCCCGGCCGACTTTAGACAGACAGCCGCAGGCTGCTGGCCGTGTTGTTTACGAATGAATGATGGAATTTTTCATGTCCAGGTTTTCTGCTGACACCCGTTTGGGATGTACTCCCGTTTTCGCCGTTCTGTGTGGCGCGCTGCTGGTTCCTCAGGTCCACGCCGACGAGCCTGCCGACCAGAACGAACTGAGCCCGACGGTGATCACCGCCATTGCCCCAAGCTCACCACTGACCGTCGTCACCAACCCGAAAGACCCGCGCCAACCGGTGCCCGCCAGCGATGGCGGCGACTACCTCAAGACCATCCCCGGCTTCGCCCTGGTGCGCAACGGCGGCACCAACGGCGACCCGGTGCTGCGGGGCATGTTCGGCTCACGTCTGAACATCCTCACCAACGGCAGCATGATGCTCGGCGCCTGCCCCGGCCGGATGGATGCGCCCACCTCCTATATCTCACCGGAAACCTACGACAAGCTCACCGTGATCAAAGGCCCGCAAACCGTGCTCTGGGGTCCGGGCGCTTCAGCCGGCACGGTCCTGTTCGAGCGCGAGCCTGAGCAATTCGGCGAGCTGGGCACGCGGGTCAACGCCAGCATCCTGGCGGGCTCCAACGGGCGTTTCGACAAAGTCGTCGACGCAGCAGCCGGCGGGCCGCTGGGTTATGTGCGGGTGATCGGCAACCAGGCCCACGCCGATGACTACAAGGACGGCAACAACGACACCGTCGCCTCGCGCTACGACAAGTGGAACGGCGACGTGGCCGTGGGCTGGACCCCGGACGCCGACACCCTGCTGGAACTCACCGCCGGCCGTGGCGATGGCGAAGCCCGCTACGCCGGGCGTGGCATGGACGGTTCGCAGTTTTTGCGCGAGAGCCTCGGATTGCGCTTCGAGAAATCGAACATCGGCGAGGTGCTGGATAAGGTCGAAGCGCAGGTCTACTACAACTACGCCGACCACGTGATGGACAACTACACCCTGCGCGTCCCGTCGGGCACCGGGATGATGGCCGGGCCCATGGCGGCCAACGTCGACCGCCGCACCCTCGGCGCCCGTATCAAGGCCACCTGGCGCTGGGCCGATGTGCAGTTGATCAGCGGCATTGATGCACAAACCAACGAACACCGCGAACGCAGCGCCATGGGCGTCGACACCTACAAGGACCTGCCCCGCAGCAAGGACGCCAACTTCCACAACTACGGGGTGTTCGGCGAACTGACCTGGTACGCCGCCGACCGCGACCGCCTGATCACCGGCGCCCGCGTCGACCGCGCCTCGGCCAAGGATTTCCGGCAAACCATCAGCTCCGGGATGATGAGCAGCCCCAACCCCACCGCCGGTAAAACCCGCGCCGATACGCTGCCGTCGGGCTTTGTGCGCTACGAGCACGATCTGGCGGACAGCCCTGCCACCCTGTACGCAGGACTTGGGCATTCGGAGCGTTTCCCTGATTACTGGGAGCTGTTTTCTCCCGACACCGGGTCGGTCGGTACCGTGAATGCCTTCGACGGTGTGAAGCCTGAAAAAACCACCCAGCTGGATTTTGGCCTGCAATACAAATCCGCCGATCTCGATGCCTGGGCCTCGGGCTACGTCGGCCAGGTGCGTGATTTCATCCTGTTCGACTACCAGCCGGGAATGATGGGCACCACCTCCCAGGCGCGCAATGTGGACGCGCGAATCATGGGCGGTGAATTGGGCGCAGCCTACAAGCTGACCGCCAACTGGAAGGCCGATGCCACCTTCGCCTACGCCTGGGGCAAGAACACCAGCGACGGCAAACCGCTGCCGCAGATCCCGCCGCTGGATGCGCGCTTCGGGCTCACCTACAGCCAGGACGACTGGAGCGCCGGCGCCTTGTGGCGGGTGGTCGCGGCGCAAAACCGCATCGACCAGAACAAGGGCAACGTGGTGGGCAAGGACTTCGACAAAAGCTCGGGGTTTGGCGTGTTCTCGCTGAACGCGGCGTATCGCATCAACAAGAATTTTAAGGTCAGCACCGGCGTCGACAACCTGTTCGGCAAGGCGTACGCCGAGCACTTGAACCTGGCCGGCAACGCCGGGTTCGGCTACCCGGCCAATGACCCGCAAGCCATCAAGGAACCGGGGCGCACGCTCTGGACCAAGGTGGACATGAGCTTCTAAGCGCATCGCAGGCAAGCCCGCTCCCACAGTTGCAATGCATTCCCTTGTGGGAGCGGGCTTGCCCGCGATGGCGTCCTCGATAACACAAAAAATCCAAGCCTTTGCGGAGCACCCTGATGAACCCACCGAAGATTTCCTTCTACAACCTGGCCTGGCGCTGGCATTTCTACGCCGGGCTGTTTGTCGCGCCGTTCATGGTGCTGCTGGCCCTGACCGGCATCATCTACCTGTTCAAACCCCAACTCGACCCGCTGATGTACGGCAACCTGCTGACCGTGCAAAGCGCCGAACACGCGCTGAGTGCCGACGAGCAACTGCAACGTGCCCAGGCTGCCTATCCACAAGGCAAGATCAGCAAGTACCTGCCACCTGCCGACGCCACCAGCAGCGCGCAATTCGTGATGCACAACGACGGGCGCGAAGTGACTGTATTCGTCGACCCGTATCGCGGCACCGTGCTCGGCGAACAGGACGCCAAGTACAACCTGCAAGCCATCGCCCGCGCGCTGCATGGCGAGTTGATGATCGGCACCGTCGGTGATCGCCTGGTGGAACTGGCCGCCGGCTGGGGCGTGATGCTGGTGATTTCGGGCGCGTATCTGTGGTGGCCGCGAGGCAAGTCGGCGGCGGGCATTCTGTGGCCGCGGCTGGGCAGCCGCGGTCGCTTGTTCTGGCGCGATCTGCACGCGGTCGCCGGTTTCTGGGGCGCGGCGTTCCTGCTGGTGATGCTCCTCAGCGGCATGACCTGGACCGGCTTCTGGGGCAAGCAATACGCCGAGCTGTGGAATAAATTCCCGGCGGCCATGTGGAACAACGTGCCGCAGTCCGACCAGCAGGCCCGCAGCCTCAACACCGCGAGCCAACAAACCGTGCCGTGGGCCATGGAAAACACGCCGATGCCGATGTCTGGCGAGCATGCCGAGCACATGAACCACGCCGGCATGAGCCATGGCCCCGCCGCCCCGGTCATCCGCCTGCAACAGGTGGTCGACCTCGCCAACTCACGCAAGGTCGAGCCCGGCTACAGCATCACCTTCCCCACCACTGCCGAAGGCGTGTTCACCCTCGCGGTGTTCGCCAACGACCCGCGCAATGACGCCACCCTGCATGTGGACCAATACTCCGGCAAGGTCCTGGCCGATGTGCGCTGGGAGCACTACAACAGCGTGGCGCGGGTTACCGAATCGGGCGTGATGCTGCACGAAGGCAAGATGTTTGGCGTGGTCAATCAGATCATCGTGCTGCTGATTTGCCTGATGATCCTGCTCAGCGCCGTCAGCGGTGTGGTGATCTGGTGGAAGCGTCGGCCACAGGGCAGCCTGGGGGTTCCACCGTTGCGCCATGACCTGCCGAAATGGAAAACCGCGATGGTGATCATGCTCGGGCTGGCGATTGTCTTTCCGCTGGTGGGCGCCTCGCTGATCGTGGTCTGGGCACTGGATCGCCTGGTGCTTTCACGGTGGTTTGGCCAACGTGAATCTGCCTCAGGTTCAGCGTGAAACAGACGAGATGCCCTACCTAGAGGCGTTATGTAGTCTTACGCGGGCTTTCGCCCACGCCGCACAAAGTGTTATGTTGTAACACTTAATGTGTTCTCCCACTCGCCGCGCCCTGCGGCGAGTACCGTCTCGAAGAAGCGATTTATCGTCCGATGAACAAGTACCTTGCGTCCGGCCTGTGCCTGCTCGCCCTGCAAAACACTGCCCAGGCCCTGACGCTTCCCGCCAGTGCCGTCTCCGCCCCCGCCGTCGACGACGAGCGCGTCGACCTGAACACCCCGACCACGGCAGGTTCACGCCTGAACCTCACGGCCCTGCAAACCCCGGGCAGCGTTGAAAGCCAGACCGGCGAGCAGATTCGCGCACGGGGCGATGCCACGGTGCAGGACGCGATTTCCCGGGCCACCGGCATCAGCCGCACCGGCACGCCGGGCGACGGTGGTACCTCGTTGTCGGCACGCGGGTTCACCGGCCAGAGCTCGGTGCTGCAGTTGTACGACGGCGCGCGCATGTTCGATGGCGCGGGCACTTCCACCTTCCCGGTGGACACCTGGTCCGTTGAGCGGGTGGACGTACTGCGCGGCCCGGCCTCGGTGATGTACGGCCAGGGCGCCACCGGCGCGGTGATCAACACCATCGCGAAGAAACCCTTCGAGGGCGAGATCGAAAACCATATCCGCCTGGGCTACGGTTCTTATGACCGCCAGCAGCAAGCCCTCGACAGCGGCGGCTCGCTGACCGACACCCTGAGCTATCGCCTGAACATCAACCGCCTGCGCAGCAACGGTTTCATCGACCGCGGCGAGTCCGGCAGCGACTTCGTCAGCGGTGCCCTGCGCTGGCAGGCGGCGGACAACCTGAGCTTCACCCTGGCCTCCGACTACGGCGACCAGACCCCGCAAAACGACTACGGCACACCGCTGATCAACGGCCAGTTGCACAAGGGCCTGCGGGACAAGAACTACAACGTCAGCAACGATATCCAGCACTACAACGACCAGTGGACGCGCCTGACCAGCGAGTGGCAGATCAACGACAACGTCACCGCCACCAACGAACTGTCCTACCTGAAAAACCAGCGGCGCTGGCAGAACGCCGAGAGCTACAACTACGTCGACGGCGGCCTGGTGCGCCAGAGCTACCTGGGCATCAAGCACAACCAGGAACAGGTGGGTGACCGCCAGACCTTCACCTTCAAACACACGCTGTTCGGCCTCGACAGCCAGACGGTGACGGGGGTGGAGTACAACCGCATTCGCTTCCGCCTGGCCAGCAACTCGCCGTTCGATGACCTGACGAACGCCGGCCAACCGGTGGACATCAACCACCCGGTACCGCAGCCGTTTGAAAGCGCCAGCCCCTTCATTCCGCAGTCCGTCAGCACCACCAAACAGCTGGCTGCGTTCGCCGAAAACCGCCTGCAACTGACCGATAAACTGTCGCTGATCACCGGCGTGCGCCGCGATTACCTGCACATCGACAGTGACTCCCTGGTGGATGGCAGCGACTCCAACAAAACCTTTACCGGCAACAACTGGAAAGCCGGCCTGGTCTACGCGATCACCCCGGACACCTCGGTCTACGGCCAATACGCCACCAGCACTGACGGCGTTGGCAGCCTGATCACCCTGAGCCCGAGCCAGCAGCAGTTCGGCCTGTCCACCGCCAAGCAAACCGAGATCGGCCTCAAGCAGGCGTTCTGGGATTCCCGTGGTGAATGGACCCTGGCGGCCTACCACATCGTCAAAAAGAAACTGTTGGTGAGCGTTCCAGGCACCACCCTCAAGGAACAAGTCGGCCAGCAATCCTCCAACGGCCTGGAAGCCAGCCTCGACCTGCAACTGCCCAATGCCTGGCAACTGCAAGCCAACGCTGCGATCGTGCGGGCGCAGTACGACGACTTCTCCGAAGTGGTCAACGGCCAGTCCGTGTCCCGCGACGGCAACCGCCCCACCGACGTGCCGCGTCGCACCGCCAACCTGTGGCTGAGCAAGGCCATCACTGACGACGTGCGTGCCGGTGCGGGCGTGCGTTATGTAGACTCGCGTTTCGCCAACACCGCCAACACCAGCGAAGTGCCGAGCTACACCGTGGTCGACGCCAGCGTTTCATGGAAAGCCATGCGCAACACGACATTGGGCCTGCAATTGAATAACCTGTTCGACCGCACTTACGCCGTCAGCCAATACAACGACGGCCAGCAATGGATCCTGGGCGAGCCGCGCTCGTTCTTCGTGACGGCGGACTACACCTTCTAACTGAACGCAACACTGTCCAAATGTGGGAGCGGGCTTGCTCGCGAATGCGGTGTGTCAGGCACTGTATCTGTTACTGATCCACCGCTTTCGCGAGCAAGCCCGCTCCCACATTTGTTCTGTGTTGGACCTGAGAGTAAAGATGACCTCACTCAACCTCACCGCCCTCGCCTGGACCCCACCAGGCCACGAGCACTGTCATCACCAGTTCCAACTGCGTGACGCCAGCCTGCACGTGAACGCCGGTGAGTTCGTCGGGCTGATCGGCCCCAACGGCAGCGGCAAGACCAGCCTGCTGCGCTGCGCCTATCGGTTCAGCAAACCGGCTGACGGTGAGGTGCTGCTGGAACACCAGAACGTCTGGAAGCAATCCTCGAAGTGGTGCGCGCAACGCATTGCCGTGGTGCTCCAGGAGTTTCCCGACGCCTTCGGCTTGCGGGTGGATGAAGTGGTCGCCATGGGCCGCACACCGCACAAGGGCCTGTTCGACAGCGATACGCTTGAAGACCAGAACCTGATCCGCCAGGCCCTCGATAACGTCGGCCTGCTGGGCTTTGAAGACCACGCCTTCGCCACCCTCTCGGGCGGAGAAAAACAGCGGGTGATCCTCGCCCGCGCCCTGGCCCAGCAACCGCAACTGCTGATCCTCGACGAACCGACCAACCACCTCGACCCGCGCTACCAGCTGCAATTGCTGCAACTGGTCAAGCGCCTGAACATCGGCACCCTGGCCAGCATTCACGACCTGAACCTGGCCGCCGCGTTCTGCGATCGGCTGTATGTGATCAACCACGGGCGCATCGTCGCCAGCGGCACACCTCACGAAGTGCTGACCGCCGAATTGCTGCGCGAAGTGTTCGGCGTTGAAGCATTGATCGACACTCACCCCTTGTCCGGCTACCCCCGAATCACCTGGATAACCCAACCATGATCCTGCGCTCCCTGCTGTCTCTCGCGTTGCTGCTCGGCACTTCCCAGGCGTTCGCCGAAGCGACCCATTACCCGCTGAAAATCCAGAGCTGCAACCGCGAAGTGACCTTCGCCGAGGCACCAAAACACGCGGTCAGCCACGACATCAACATGACCCAGATGATGCTCGCCCTGGGCCTCAAGTCGCACATGGCCGGCTACAGCGGCGTGACCGGCTGGAAGTCGGTCACCCCGGAAATGGCGCAGATCCTCGACGGCCTGCCGGAACTGGCGAGCAAATACCCGTCGGTGGAAACCCTGCTCAACGCCAACGTCGACTTCTTCTTCGCCGGCTGGGACTACGGCATGCGCGTCGGTGGCGACCTCACCCCGCAAACCCTGCAACCGTTGGGCATCAACGTCTACGAGCTGACCGAGTCCTGTGCCTTCGTGATGAAGCGCCCGGCGGCCACCCTGGAAGACACCTATAACGACCTGCGCAACCTGGGCAAGATCTTCGATGTGCAGGACCGCGCGAATGCCTTGATCGCACAGATGCAGGCACAGGTCGCCCAAGTGCAGGAAAACCTGCCGGCCGACAAGCCCCGCGTGTTCCTCTACGACAGCGGCGAAGACCGCGCCATGACCTCCGGCCGCCTGGGCATGCCCCAGGCGCTGATCGACGCCGCCGGTGGGCGCAACATTCTCGATGACGTGGACGCCAGCTGGACCCGGGTCAACTGGGAAACCGTGGTGGAGCGCAACCCGCAGGTCATCGTGATCGTCGACTACAGCGAAATCACCGCCGAGCAAAAAGAGCAGTTCCTGCTGAACAACCCGGCGCTGCAATCGGTGGACGCGATCAAGAACCAGCGCTTTATCGTGATCCCCTACGTGCAGGCCACGCCGGGCATCGACAACGTGCTGGCGGTTGAAACCCTGGCCAAGGGGTTTCACGGCGAATGATCAACCGTCGCTATGCCCTGCTGCTGAGTGCCCTCGGCGCGTTGTTGCTGATCTCGTGCGTGGTCTCGCTGGGGTTCGGCTCGGCGCGGGTACCGGTGGACGTGGTGTGGCGGATCCTGCTGCATAAAGCCTTCGGCGTTGGCGAGATGGACTGGAGCGCGGGGCAGGAACATATCGTGTGGCTGATCCGCGTGCCGCGCATGCTGCTCGGCGCATTGGTGGGCGCCGGGCTGGCGTTGATCGGTGCGGTGTTGCAGGCGGTAACGCGCAACCCGCTGGCGGATCCGCACCTGCTGGGCGTGACTTCCGGCGCCACCCTCGGCGCGGTGATCGTGGTGCTGCATGTGGGTGAAGTGATCGGCTTGCTGACCCTGCCCATCGCCGCGTTCATCGGTGCGTTGCTGAGCATGATCGTGGTGCTGGCGGTGGCCAGTCGCAACGGTCGGCTGGAGAGCGACCGCCTGCTGCTGTGCGGGGTGGCGGTGTCGTTCGTGATGATGGCCGTGGCCAATTTGCTGCTGTTCATGGGCGACCATCGCGCGGCCTCGGCGGTGATGTTCTGGATGCTCGGCGGCCTCGGGTTGGCGCGCTGGGAACTGCTGGCCATTCCCTTCGCCACGGTGTTGCTGGGGCTGGTGTTGCTGCTGGGGATGGCTCGCCCGTTGAACGCGCTGATGGCTGGCGAGCAGACCGCCGTGACCCTGGGCCTGAACGCGCGCAATGTGCGGCTCAAGGTGTTCCTGATCGCCTCGCTGATGACCGGCGTGCTGGTGTCCATCAGCGGCTCCATCGGCTTTGTCGGGCTGATGGTGCCGCACATTGCCCGGCGCCTTGTAGGTGCCGAACACCGGCGTTTGCTGCCGGTGTGCGTGCTGTTGGGCAGTGTGTTCCTGGTGTGGGTGGATGTGGCGGCCCGCACAATGATTGCCCCCGAAGACCTGCCCATCGGCGTGGCCACGGCGGCCATTGGCGGGCTGTTTTTTATCGGGCTGATGCGGCGGCGTTAACCCCCCTGGTCGGCCTGCTTGAATGCATGCAACAAGCGCCGCGCCACCTGGCTGCGGGGTTGCCAGAAGCGATCGGTTTCCAGGATGGTCAGCTTGCCCGAGGTCGCCAACCGGCGGATCACCTCGCTGGGCTTGACCTTCACCACACCCGTGTCTTCGTCGATCCAGTCATCGCGCAGCAACTGGCTTTCGTCCGCGTGATAGCTGGGCTCATACACAATCAACGCGCCGTGCACCGGGGTGAAGTAGTAACGCGCCCCCGCGATCTTGTCCTGGCGCAGCATCTCGATGAACCCGCGGATTTCCTTCTGGGCAATGAAGTTGTGGGCCAGGCCTTCTTCGTAGCGATCCGCCAGATGCTGGCGCTCGGTGTCGAGCTTGAACAACTGCTGGACGCCCATCACCTTGTAGCCCGCCGGGTAGCGGGTCGATGTGCCGGGGTAGCCGAGGTTCATGATGCCTTCGAACAATGCCTTGTAGGCCGGTGTGTCCGGCCGCAGTCCCACGGCCACCGAGGGGCCCGGGTCTGCCACCGGTTGCACGGCGATGAAGGTGTCGCTGTCGCCGTTGCCCAGCACCGCTCCCAGCCGCGCCTGGTGCTCCAGCGGCACAACCTGTTGCCATACCTGGCGCGCGGCATCGTCCGGGTGGGCGCACAACGGGCCCAGGGCCATGCGGGTATCGCGCACTGCCAGTGTCGTGGCCAGGCGCTTTATCCGGGGCAACAAGGCATCCCAGAACGGGCTGCTGTCGAGTACCCGCAGCTCGCCGGACTCCACCAGTTTCAACACATGGCTGTCGACGCTGCCACGACTGTTGAGGTGTTTCAGATACGCCGCCTGCCGGCGGCTGGAATCCCAGTCCGGGTCGATCCTCACCGCCTGGTACCGAAACAGTGAGCCGTCGGCACACGACACATGCAACGCCAGGAACCGCTCACTCTGTGCCACCCGCAAAAAGCTCAGCGCCGCCAGCACCACGGCCGGAGCCATCAGTTGCGCGTAGCCTTCGGCCTGGGGCAACTCGGGCGCAGCACGCTGCGGCAGCCTCAGATACAGGCCTTGCAGGCTGTACCCGCTCGGCAACTGCCCGCGCAGGAACGCCCGGTCGAGGGCAAAGCCCAGGTCGTCGCCCTTGACCGGTGCGCAGGCGACAAAATGCCCATTGTCGGAGGACTTGAGAATCACGCCAAAACTCAAATCGGCGCGCGCCTGGGCGTATTGATGACCATAGCGTGCCGCGTCGTCAGCATGCTTGAAAACCGGGCCCAGCTGCCGATCCGCCACGGCATGGACCGCCGCCTGCGGTGCAACGTAGGCCAGGCCGGGCATCCAGCCCGGCAGCACACGCTGGGCAGTGCCCCACAACGGGCCGCCCTCCAGTACTTGCAAAGTCCCCACCCGCGCCAGCTGATTGACCAGCTCGGTGGGGCTCTTGCGGCCGCTGCGCATCTGCTGCTCGACGGCATTGCTGTAAGGGTCGTGCAGCGCCAGGCTGTTGGGGGCCAGGGAGGTTTCCAGGTGGCTGAGCAACTGCGTCGCTTCGTTGCGATGGGCCGAATCCAGCAAGCTGCGCTCGGCGTCCTGGGTACTGAAACCGATGAGTGAGCCGTCGGGCGTCAGCAGGTATTCGTGGGTCCACAGGTGACCCGACTTCAGGGCGGTCTCCAGTACTTTGGTCGAGAACAGGTTTTGATACACCGCGTTTTCTTCAGAGGGTAACCAGAACTCCAGCACCCGGGCGACACGTGACCGGTAGCGCGCGACCATTTTCCAACCAGGGGCCAGCAGCGCCTGGCTGACGTCCAGGCCCGGCAGGATGACGTTCGGGTCGAAGTCTTCACTCAACACCGGCACCGCCAGGGTCGCGACAAACTTGCCGTTGCGCTGCAACACCAGCCCGCCTTGCAACGTGTCGCGCTGTGTGCCCAGCTGTTGGTGGGCGTAACGCACCGCATCGGCCTGGTTGCTGAACAGCGGGCTCAATGGGCGACGCATAAAGTTGGCGAAGGCGGTCCATGGGGCCTGGCTGACATCCAGCTTACCCGCCAACGCCCAGCATTCGCTCGGCACCAAAACGCTCAACCAGCTCAACTTCGCCACTTCGTTGACAAACCCGACCGCCGAGAGCTGCCCGCTGGCCATCAAGGTCTGCACGTCTTCAAAGACCCCCGACGACTGGCGGACCGGGTTGAACAGCGTCGATGCCACCGGCGTTTGTACCTGCAGCAGCGCCTGGTCCAGTGTCGAGATAAACACCGGCAAGCCCGTCAGTGCGCCTGTCTCCCGTTGGCGCTTGGCCTCGACGGTGGCACTGGCCAGATCCCCGGCCGAAATAAAATGCTGCGCCAGCCAGTGTTCGGCGGTGGTCAGCCCCTGTGGCATCCAGTTGCGCCGGTAAACCAAGGCGTGCAGTTGATAACCCGCGGGGTAGATGAACTCGCCTTCGTCATCCACGGCAAACACGGCGCTCAAGGCGAACAGCCCGGCCCTATCCCAGGCGGGTACAAGCTCGGAGCAGACAAAGGCGTCCTGATCGCGATGCTTGAGCATGAAACCGAAACCGGTTTGCGTCGGTGCTTCATGGTCCAGGCGCGTGTGCAGTGCCCGAGCCGCGTCAGCGGCACTGGCGCAGACCGGGCCATAGGCAATCTGCTCCGGACGTTCGCGCCGGGGTATCGGCAGGCGTGGCCGCCAGTGTTCGGCGATCAGCCCCGGCGCGCCCCACAACGGGTTGGCCTGCACCACCCGCACGCTGCCGGCCGCCGCCACCTGGCTGATCCACTCCCGCGCCGTCAGCGTGCCGCTGGCCAGGTTGAGGGCCGTTGGGCTGCGATGGGGCAAGGGGTCGAGCGCCTTGAACAGGTTCGCCTGGGCGGCAGAGTCGATCAGGTCATACGCCAGCAAACAATCTTCGGCGCCCGACAGGTAGGCCACGGACACCTGTTGGCGATTGCGGATCAGCGTGTGCACGTCCAGGGCGCTGAACATCTGCGCCTCCAGGCAGGCATCGTCCCGCGACCAGCCCGGGCGCTGCAGGCGCTCGGGTTCCAGCAACGAAACCCCGCGGCTGGAACCGTACACGGCCTTCAGCATGTGACCGGGCGGGAGCAGTGAGCGGCCCTTGACGTCCTGAGGGTAGACAACGCCCAGGGCAAAGCGCCCGGCGTCGCTGGCCGGCAATGGCTCAGTGGCCACGTAGAGACCGTCCGGGCGCTGCAGGATATAGCCGCAGTATTCGCCCTCACGCCAGCTGCCGATTTGCCCGTGGGCATAGCGTGCCGCGTCTTCTACCTGGAGAAACCCGCGGCTCAGTTGCGGGCGGGGTGCCAGGGCGTAAGGTCGCCAGGTGTCGGCGACCAGCCCCGCCACATCCCACAACGTGCCCGGTTGCAACACCGACAGCGCCCCGGCGGCGGCGACCTTTTGGATCATCTCGTGGGGCGTCACGGTGGCGGCCCGCAGTTCATCCCCCAGCCCGTTGTCCGTCACCCGGCCATCGGGCAGCACCTGGTAGAGCTGGCTTTCCTCGGCCGAGCCGGAGGCGTCATAGGCCAGCTGAGCGCCGTCCGCCGTGCTGAGGTAGAAGGCCAGATTGCTCTCGGGGTGGATGCGCAGCGCGGCAATCCCCTGGGCAAAATCCGTGGTGTCGATAAAGCCCTCGTACAACCAGGGTTCGGCGCCGATGCCGGTGGCGTCCGGTGCGCTGCGGCAGTACCAGCCACGCAGGGCGAAGCCTGGCGGCAGGCTGGCATTGCCAAAAACATTCGCCAACACGAAAAGGGTTTCGCCGGCGGGTATCGGTGCGCAAGGCTCGCTGACCACATACTGCTCTGCACTCGAGTGCTTGAGGATGCAACCGACTCGCCGGCCATCCGCCGTTGCCTGCATACGGTCATGGGCATAACGGGCGGCGGTTGCCAGGTCAGTGAAAACCCAGCTCAGGGGCATATCAATGGGGGCTGCGGCGGCGAAAGGCGTTTCGGGCTCCCAGGTGGCCGGGACCCGGCCCTGGACGTTGTACCAGGTCTCATCCGCCAGCAGCACCGTCAACTCACCGAGTTTTACCAGCTCTTTGATCAGCCCTTCACGCGTGCCGTCAAACCCTTGTACGCGGGCCACACCCTGGCCATCGCGTTCAACTTGTGCCAGGTACTCGCCGAATTCACGCTCGGCCCGAGAGCCGCTGACAGCGTATTTGATCAACGTACCGTTTGTTCCGCTGGTGTAAAGCACCTTGATCTGATCGGAAAAAACCAGCGTCATGTCGATTGCTTGAGTCGACGGTGTACTGATCAGGAACGCCAGCTGTCGCGAGGTTTTTTGAGGATAGTTGGCACGCACCTCGGCCAGGTCGTAGACAGCTCGATTGAACTCGCCAACCATTTGGTGCCCTTCAAGCTCGACCCGCGTCAGAGCGTTGTCGGTGGGCAATGCCCCACCCCACAACGACAGCCACTTTTCAGGGTTTGACAGACTGGAGGCCACAAACAGCCCATCGCTGCGCTTGAAGATGTAAGCCTGGAGAAAAGAGCCGTGGGGTGAACCCACCTTGTAATGCAGGTAGCGTGCGACATCATCGGCAGTGACGAAGGCAGGGCTCAGCGACGCATGGACTTTCGCGAAGGCCCTCCATTGCGGTCCTACCACTCCGGCCTTGTCCCACACCCGTCCGGGCTCAACCACCGTCAGCGTGCCCACGGCAGCCACTTGCCGGACAAACTCGGAAGGGCTCAAGGTAGCGTCCTTCAAGCGTCCGTCGAGATCCGCGCCGCGATTGGCGAACAGCTGGGACTGCGCCTGCGAGCCGGTGCAGTGATACATCAGCAGCGCGCCGTCGTTAGCGCGCAAGTAAAAGTGCAAGCCCAGGTCGTCGGTCCCCGCCATCATCACCACGGCAGCCAACGCGGAAGCCGTGAAGAAGTTTTCCGCCAGCCACGACTCTTTCGCCACGGTCGGTTTCGCTTGCGGTGATAGGGAGCAGTAAATACCGAAGGTCAAAAACTCACTGTCCGCCTTGTGCACTTTTGGCAGTGACAACTTGCCACTGGTCAGCGCAAACGCTGCCTTGAGTTCATCCGACGGAAATTCGGCCACGTACTGGTTCGACGCGCTTTTGTACAGGTAGCCAAAGAGACTCTCCTGCCGTGCAAACCCCAGCGGCGGCAAGACTGATCGCACCGCGTCCTGCCACCGGCGGCTGACTTGGCTGGCGAGAGGCGCCAGTGCGTCCTGCCCGATTTGCGACAGGGTTTGATTGAGGGTCCACGGCGCCAGCAGTTGGCCAGGCTTTCCACCCAGCTCGGCGTTGGCAACGATGACCCGCAGGTAGCCGGCCCTGGCCGTCTCATTGATAAAGGCGATGTAGTCGTCGAAATCGGCCGCAGGCTTGGCCGCCATCAACTGGTTCAAGAAGCTGGCCTCAGTCGCAGAGCCGCTGCTTTCATACTGGATGAGCGAGCCATAGAACCCGGACAAGTAGTAACGGGTGCACAGCATGCGCACCTGGATGATGATGCGCAGGATATTGATGGGGAAAAAGCTGCGATCCAGGCGGCGCTGCGCGCCTGTCCAGTGCTGTATCTGCGCGGAGCGTCGGGTGCCATCCTCGCCGCGCGAACTGTACAGGGCGTGAACGCTGTGGCCCTCGTACGCCAGGAAATTCCTGTTGGCATCGACCTTGAGCAGGTCGCTCTGGAAATCGAATGCAGTGGCGGTGCCGGCCACCGGCACGCTTGGCAGGTACATCCCGTCATCACGCTTGAAAACCAGCCCGCCAAATACCGTCTCGCGCCGGTTGCCGATCTGTTGATGCGCCCAATGGGCGGCATCATGGTCGGTGACGAATGCCGGCCCCAGATGGGGAACCGGCCTGCGCGTGCTCGCCGCTTGATCGTCTTGAATGTGAGTACTGTCCATGTTCATCGTCACTTGAGTGAAGTTAAGAAAACTGGCGCTGCCCCTGGGTTGCCGGGGGCACCAGGCAGGCTTCACTTTCAAGGGTTTGGCTGGACGCAGGCATTAGATAGTTAAGGCTCGGGGCGCCAGGCACCATCAGGGTGCGCCTGCACGCACAGCCTGCGTTGATTGGCGCCGCATTGGTGCATCGCCCACCCCCACAGCCCGGTCACGGCTCGCGCGCACCACGATTGCGCGCCCCGGCACAGCCTTTGCAATCACTCCCTCATCACATCATTGAGTCATGGAGATTGCACAATGAAGCGTCGCAGCTTGATCAAGGCTTTCACACTGTCGGCATCCATCGCCGCGATGGGCATGACCTGGACGGTACAGGCCGCCGAGACCATCAAGGTCGGCATCCTGCACTCGCTGTCCGGGACCATGGCGATCTCCGAGACCTCGCTCAAAGACATGGCGCTGATGACCATCGACGAGATCAACGCCAAGGGCGGCGTGAACGGCAAGATGCTTGAACCGGTAGTGGTGGACCCGGCTTCCAACTGGCCGCTGTTCGCTGAAAAGGGCCGCCAGTTGCTGACCCAGGACAAGGTCGCCGTGGTGTTCGGTTGCTGGACCTCGGTGTCGCGCAAATCGGTATTGCCGGTGTTCGAAGAACTCAACGGCCTGCTGTTCTACCCGGTGCAATACGAAGGCGAAGAGATGTCGCCGAACGTGTTCTATACCGGTGCGGCGCCGAACCAGCAGGCGATCCCGGCGGTGGAATACCTGATGAGCGAAGAAGGCGGCGGCGCCAAGCGCTTCTTCCTGCTGGGCACCGACTACGTGTACCCGCGCACCACCAACAAGATTCTGCGTTCGTTCCTGCACTCCAAAGGCGTAGCGGATAAAGACATCGAAGAGGTCTACACCCCGTTCGGCCACAGCGATTACCAGACCATCGTGGCCAACATCAAAAAATTCTCGGCCGGTGGCAAGACCGCAGTGATCTCCACCGTGAACGGCGACTCCAACGTGCCGTTCTACAAAGAGCTGGCCAACCAGGGCCTGAAGGCTACCGACGTACCGGTCGTCGCCTTCTCCGTGGGTGAAGAAGAACTGCGCGGCATCGACACCAAGCCGCTGGTGGGCAACCTCGCCGCCTGGAACTACTTCCAGTCGGTGGAGAACCCGGTGAACAAGAAATTCGTCGCAGACTGGAAAGCCTACGCCAAGGCCCACAACCTGCCGGGCGCGGACAAAGCCGTGACCAACGACCCGATGGAAGCCACCTACGTGGGCATCCACATGTGGGCGCAGGCGGTGGAGAAAGCCAAGTCCACCGACGTCGACAAAGTACGTGAAGCCATGGCCGGGCAGACCTTTGCCGCGCCGTCCGGCTTCACCCTGACCATGGACAAGACTAACCACCACCTGCACAAGCCGGTGATGATCGGCGAGATCCAGTCTGACGGGCAATTCTCGGTGGTGTGGCAGACCCAGGAGCCGATTCGGGCGCAGCCATGGAGCCCGTACATTCCGGGGAATGACAAGAAGCCGGATTACGCCGTCAAGAGCAACTAAGACCGACTCGGTCTAAATGTGGGAGCGGGCTTGCTCGCGAAAGCGGTGTGTCAGTCGACGCATCCGAAACTGAGCCAGCGCTTTCGCGAGCAAGCCCGCTCCCACATTGTCCGTGCATGATCAGGACATTTTGTATGCCCACTGCCCTATACCGCTTCACCCTCGCCGCCCTGCTGTTGCTGCCCCTCGCCGCACACGCCAGCGACGCCGAAGACTTCATCAACGCCAACCCGATGCAACAAGCCAAGCTGCTCCAGGACTGGGCCGCCCAGCCCGACCCGGCGCGCATCGAGCTGGTGGACGCCCTGCAACAAGGCCAGATCAGCGTCAACGGCGAAACCAAGACCGTACGCCTGAACAACCGCCTGCGCGGCCTGATCGACAACGTGCAAGCCAGCCAGGAATTGCTCGCTGCCGACCCCAAGGTGCGCCTTGCCGCCGCCCAGACTCTGCAAAAAAGTGCACAACCTGCGCAGCTGAAATTCCTCGACCAGCAACTCGCCGGCGAAACCAATGATGACGTACACACAGCCCTCAGTCTCGCCCTGGCCAACCTGCAACTGGTAGATCCCGACCCGGCCGTGCGCCTGGCCGCCGTGCGCTTGCTCGGCGGCACCGGCGACCCGCTGGCCCGCACTCGCCTGGAAGCCCTGCTCGCCCCCGGCGTCGAAGCCGACGCCACGGTGCACACCGCCGCCGAGACCAGCCTGGCCCAGGTCAAACGCAAACTGATGGTGGGCGAGATTCTCGGCCAGGCTTTCAGCGGCATGTCCCTGGGCTCGATCCTGCTGCTGGCGGCGCTCGGCCTGGCGATCACCTTCGGCCTGCTCGGGGTGATCAACATGGCCCACGGCGAGATGCTGATGCTCGGCGCCTACTCCACCTATGTGGTGCAGTTGCTGATGCAGCGCTACGTGCCCCAGGCCATCGAGTTCTACCCGCTGATCGCGCTGCCGGTGGCGTTTTTTGTCACCGCCGCCATCGGCATGGCCCTTGAGCGCACGGTGATTCGTCACCTCTACGGCCGCCCGCTGGAAACCCTGCTCGCCACCTGGGGCATCAGCCTGATGCTGATCCAACTGGTGCGCCTGGTGTTCGGTGCGCAGAACGTTGAAGTGGCCAACCCCGAGTGGCTGTCCGGGGGAATCCAGGTGCTGCCCAACCTGGTGCTGCCGTACAACCGCATCGTGATCATCGCCTTCGCGCTGTTCGTGGTGGTGCTGACTTGGCTGCTGCTGAACAAGACGCGCCTGGGCCTCAACGTGCGGGCCGTCACCCAGAACCGCAACATGGCCGCCTGCTGCGGCGTGCCCACCGGACGCGTGGACATGCTCGCCTTTGGCCTCGGCTCCGGCATAGCGGGCCTCGGTGGCGTGGCCCTGAGCCAGATCGGCAACGTCGGCCCGGACCTCGGCCAGAGCTACATCATCGACTCGTTCCTGGTGGTGGTACTCGGCGGTGTCGGCCAGTTGGCCGGTAGCGTCATGGCCGCCTTCGGCCTGGGGATAGCCAACAAGATTCTTGAACCGCAGATCGGTGCCGTGCTCGGCAAGATCCTGATCCTCGCGCTGATCATTCTGTTCATCCAGAAACGCCCGCAAGGACTCTTCGCACTGAAAGGACGGGTGATCGACTGATGAACCAGCCATTGATGCTTACGGCCGCGCAAAAGGCCGGCCCCAAGGTGACTGTCGCGGTCGGTGCAGTGGTGCTGATCCTGCTGCTGGCGCTGCCGTTGTTCTCGCTGTTGTCACCGGAAAATCCGCTGCACGTTTCCGCCTATACCCTGACGTTGGTGGGCAAGATTCTGTGCTATGCCATCGTCGCCCTGGCGCTGGACCTGGTGTGGGGTTATGCCGGGATGTTGTCCCTCGGCCACGGCCTGTTCTTTGCGCTGGGCGGTTATGCCATGGGCATGTACCTGATGCGCCAGGCGTCCGGCGATGAGCTGCCGGCGTTCATGACCTTTTTGTCGTGGACCGAGTTGCCGTGGTACTGGACCGGCACCAGCCACTTCCTCTGGGCAATGTGCCTGGTGGTGTTGGCGCCGGGATTGCTGGCGCTGGTGTTCGGGTTCTTCGCCTTCCGCTCACGGATCAAGGGCGTGTACTTCTCGATCATGACCCAGGCCCTGACCTTCGCCGGGATGCTGTTGTTCTTCCGCAACGAGACCGGGTTCGGCGGCAATAACGGCTTTACCAATTTCCGCAGCATCCTCGGGTTTGGCATCACCGAGCCGGGCACGCGAGCGGCGCTGTTTGTGGCCACCGTGGCGTTGCTGGTGGCGAGCCTGTACATCGGCTGGCGCCTGGCCCAGAGCAAGTTCGGCCGGGTGCTGACGGCGCTGCGGGATGCGGAAAACCGCCTGATGTTCTGCGGCTACGACCCGCGTGGCTTCAAGCTGTTCGTGTGGGTGTTGAGCGCGGTGCTGTGTGGTTTGGCGGGCGCGTTGTATGTGCCGCAAGTGGGCATCATCAACCCCAGCGAAATGTCGCCGACCAACTCCATCGAGGCCGCTGTGTGGGTGGCCCTCGGCGGGCGTGGAACCTTGATCGGCCCGCTGCTGGGCGCCGGTGTGGTCAACGGCATGAAGAGCTGGTTCACCGTGGCGTTTCCTGAGTATTGGCTGTTCTTCCTCGGTGCGCTGTTCATCATCGTCACCCTGTATTTGCCCAAGGGTGTGATTGGCCTGCTGAAGAAGAGGGGCGACCAATGAGGATCACAGCGACGGCCGAATTTATGCTCGAACCTATCCTTGAACCCAATAAAGACCAGGGCAGCGCCCGCGATGCCATCGGCCTCGGCCAGGCGGCCGGCAAAGGCCTGAACACCCGCCACGGCACGATCCTGACCCTGGAAGACATCAGCGTCAGCTTCGACGGCTTCAAGGCGTTGAACGACTTGAACCTGTACATCGGCGTCGGCGAATTGCGCTGCATCATCGGCCCCAACGGCGCGGGCAAGACCACGCTGATGGACGTGATCACCGGCAAGACCCGGCCCAGCCACGGCAAGGCCTGGTTCGGCGAAACCCTCGACCTGACGAGCATGAGCGAAGTGCAGATCGCCCAGGCCGGCATCGGTCGCAAGTTCCAGAAGCCCACGGTATTCGAAGCCCTCAGCGTGTTTGAAAACCTGGAGCTGGCGCAGAAGACCGACAAATCGGTGTGGGCCAGCCTGCGGGCGCGCTTGAGTGGTGAGCAGAAAGACCGCATCAGCGAAGTGCTCGACACCATCCGCCTCACCGCTTCAGTCAATCGCCCGGCCGGCTTGCTGTCCCACGGCCAGAAACAGTTCCTGGAAATCGGCATGTTGCTGATGCAGGACCCGCAACTGTTGCTGCTGGATGAACCGGTGGCGGGCATGACCGATGCCGAAACCGAGTTCACCGCCGAGCTGTTCAAGCGCCTGGCGGGCAAGCATTCGCTGATGGTGGTGGAACACGACATGGGCTTTGTCGGCTCGATTGCCGACCACGTGACGGTGTTGCACCAGGGCAGCGTGCTGGCCGAAGGGTCGCTGGAGCAGGTGCAGGAAAATGAGCGGGTGATCGAGGTTTACCTCGGCCGCTGAACCTGATCGTTCCCACGCTCCGCGTGGGAATGCATCCGGTGACGCTCTGCGTCACACGGCGGACGCGGAGCGTCCATTGCGGCATTCCCACGCAGAGCGTGGGAACGATCATTAAGGGGAACTGAACATGCTGCAAGTCGACAAGCTGCACCAGTACTACGGCGGTAGCCACATCCTGCGCGGGCTTTCCTTTGAGGTAAAAGTCGGCGAAGTCACCTGCCTGCTGGGCCGCAACGGCGTGGGCAAGACCACCTTGCTCAAGTGCCTGATGGGTTTGCTGCCGGCCAAGGAAGGTGCGGTGAACTGGGAAGGCCGCGCCATTACCGGCTTCAAGCCGCACCAGCGGGTGCACGCCGGTATCGCTTACGTGCCCCAGGGCCGGGAGATTTTTGGCCGCCTGACAGTGGAAGAAAACCTGCTGATGGGCCTGTCACGCTTCCCCGGCTCCGAAGCCAAGGAAGTGCCCGCCTTCATCTACGAGCTGTTCCCGGTGCTGCTGCAAATGAAGCAACGCCGGGGTGGTGACTTGTCCGGCGGCCAGCAACAGCAGCTGGCTATCGGTCGGGCCCTGGCCAGCCGCCCGCGCCTGCTGATCCTCGATGAACCCACCGAAGGCATCCAGCCGTCGGTGATCAAGGAGATCGGCGCGGTGATCAAGAAGCTCGCGGCACGCGGCGACATGGCGATTCTGCTGGTGGAGCAGTTCTATGATTTTGCCGCGGAACTGGCCGACCAGTACCTGGTGATGTCCCGGGGCGAAATCGTCCAGCAGGGGCGTGGAGAAAATATGGAAAGCGAGGGTGTGCGCGGGCTCGTTACGATCTAATCTGTAGCGTCCTAACGATAAGCACTGACCATGACCCTACCTGCCCCCACCGCGCTGTTCACCCCAAGCTGGCACGCCGAGCTGGAACTCGGCTACGCGCGTTTCGGCGACACCACGCGCCCAGTGATGCGCCGCCACCTCGGCCCACTGCGGGTGCAAAAGCATCTGTACGCCGAAGGCCCCGAGGTGTGCCAGCACATCATCGTGCACCCGCCGGGCGGGATTGCCGGCGGTGATCGTCTCGATATCAGCGCCCATGTCGCCGAAGGTGCGTGGGCGCAACTGACCAGCCCCGGCGCGGCCAAGTGGTACCGCGCCGGCGGGCCGGCGTATCAGAAACTGGAGCTGACGGTTGAGGCGGGCGCGACGCTGGAATGGCTGCCGCAGGAGACCATCGTGTTCAGCGCCGCCCAGGCCGAACTCACCACCCGCATCGACCTGCAAGGCGATGCCCGGCTGTTTTACTGGGACGTGGTCGCCCTCGGGCGCCCCGCCAGCGGCGAGCGTTTCGACCTCGGGCACTTCCAGTCGCACCTGGATATCCGCCGCGACGGCCAGTTGATTTGGCATGAGCGCCAGCGCATTGTGGGCGCCGACGGTTTGCTCGACTCACCCATCGGGCTGGACGGGCAACCGGTGTTTGCGACCTTGCTGGTGACCGGCGAAATCGACCCTGAACTGCTCGAACAATGTCGCTCCCTGCCCCACCCGGTACGCGGCGACCTGACCCAATTGCCCGGCCTGCTGGTGGCCCGCTGCCTGGCCAGTGAAGCGCTGCTGGCGCGAGCCTGGCTGATCGCACTGTGGCGCCTGCTGCGCCCGGCCGTGCTGGGCCGAGAAGCGGTATCACCGAGAATCTGGAGCACATGAAGATTAAAAATGTGGGAGCGGGCTTGCTCGCGAATGCAGTGGGTCAGGCAAAGATGCATTCACTGACACACCGCATTCGCGAGCAAGCCCGCTCCCACATTGGATCTCCGGTGTTTTTACGAATGTATTTCATAGTGGACCTTGAACGATGGACCTGACCCCACGGGAAAAAGACAAACTGCTGATCTTCACCGCCGGCCTGGTAGCCGAGCGACGGTTGGCGCGCGGTGTGAAGCTCAACTACCCGGAAACCATCGCCTACATCTCCGCCGCGTTGATGGAAGGCGCCCGCGATGGCCGCACCGTGGCCGAGCTGATGCACTTCGGCACCACCCTGCTCACCCGCGAACAGGTGATGGAAGGCATCCCGGAAATGATCCCGGACATCCAGGTGGAAGCCACCTTCCCCGACGGCACCAAGCTGGTCACCGTCCACCAACCCATCGCCTGAGGCCCGACCATGTCCTTTTTGATTCGTGATGCGGTGCACGCCGATTTGCCAGGGATTCGCGATATCTACAACGACGCGGTGCTCAACACCACGGCGATCTGGAACGAACAACCGGTAGACCTGGGCAACCGCCAGGCCTGGTTCAGCGCTCGTCAGTCACAGTTTTACCCGGTCCTGGTGGCCGTCGAAGACGAGCAGGTCATCGGCTATGCCTCGTTCGGTGACTGGCGGCCCTTCGAAGGCTTTCGCCACACCGTCGAACACTCGGTGTACGTGCGCAACGACCAGCGCGGCAAAGGCCTCGGCCCACAGTTGATGCAGGTGCTGATCGAGCGGGCGAAAACCTGCGACAAACACGTGATGGTCGCCGCCATCGAAAGCGGCAACCAGGCCTCGATCCGCCTGCATGAGCGCCTGGGTTTCATCACCACCGGGCAGATGCCCCAGGTCGGCACCAAGTTCGGCCGCTGGCTGGACCTGACCTTCATGCAACTGACGCTCAACCCAGGCGCTGTGCCGCCCAAGGAGTGACACCGATGAACGCCCAACTGCGTCGAGTCAATGCCGAAAGTTTTGCCCATTACCGCCCGGGTTTGATTGAGCTGTTGCTGGACGCCGTGAAGCACGGCGCATCGGTGGGCTTCATGGCCGACTTCGATGAAGCCCAGGCCGGCACTTATCTCAACGGCGTGCAGGCCAGTCTTAACGATGGCAGCCTGCTGCTGTGGGTGGTGGTGCGTGATGAACACGTCATCGCCAGCGTGCAATTGGCGCTGTGCATGAAAGCCAACGGCCTGAACCGCGCCGAAGTGCAGAAGCTGCTGGTGCACAGCGAGGCCCGGCGCCGTGGCCTCGGCCAGCAACTGATGAGCGCTTTGGAACTGAGCGCCCGCCAGTACAAACGCGGGCTGCTGTACCTGGACACCGAAGCCGGCTCCGGCGCCGAAGCCTTCTACCAGTCGCTGCGTTATACCAAGATCGGTGAATTGCCCGACTACTGCCAAAGCCCGGACGGGCGCTACACCCCGACCGCCATCTACTTCAAGACCCTGGGGCAACCTGTATGATTCCTGGCGAATTTCAGATCCAGCCTGGCGACATCGAACTCAACGTGGGCCGGCGCACCGCCACCCTGAGCGTAGCCAACAGCGGCGACCGGCCGATCCAGGTTGGTTCCCACTATCACTTTTTCGAGACCAACGACGCACTGACGTTCGACCGTGCTGCCAGCCGTGGCATGCGCCTGAACATCCCGGCCGGCACCGCCGTGCGCTTTGAGCCGGGGCAGAGTCGTGAAGTGGAACTGGTTGAGCTGAGTGGCAAACGCCGGGTGTTCGGGTTTGCCGGACGCATCATGGGCGACCTGGATTAATGATCGTTCCCACGCTCTGCGTGGGCATGCATCCTGTGACGCTCCGCGTCACGACCTTCAAGAGCGGACGCAGAGCGTCCAGGGCGACATTCCCACGCAGAGCGTGGGAACGATCAGGAACTAAACACATGAAGATTTCCAGACAAGCCTACGCCGACATGTACGGCCCCACCGTTGGTGACAAGGTCCGCCTGGCCGACACCGAGCTGTTCGTCGAAGTCGAACAGGACTTCACCGTCTACGGCGAAGAAGTGAAATTCGGCGGCGGCAAGGTGATCCGTGATGGCCAGGGCCAGAGCCAATTGCTCGCCCATGAGGTGGTCGACACCCTGATCACCAACGCGCTGATCATCGACCACTGGGGCATCGTCAAGGCTGACGTCGGCCTGAAAAACGGCCGCATCGCCGCCATCGGCAAGGCCGGCAACCCGGACATCCAGCCCGGCGTGACCATCTGTGTCGGCGCCAGCACCGAAGTGATTGCCGGTGAAGGCATGATCCTCACCGCCGGCGGCATCGATACCCACATCCACTTCATTTGCCCGCAGCAAATCGAAGAAGCACTGACCAGCGGCGTCACCACCATGATCGGCGGCGGCACCGGGCCGGCCACCGGCACCAACGCCACCACCTGCACCTCCGGCCCATGGCACCTGGCGCGCATGCTCCAGGCCTCCGACTCGTTCCCGATGAACATCGGCTTCACCGGCAAGGGCAACGCCAGCCTGCCGGAGCCGTTGATCGAACAAGTGAAGGCCGGTGCCATTGGCTTGAAGCTGCACGAGGACTGGGGCACCACGCCAGCGAGCATCGACAACTGCCTGAGCGTCGCCGACGAGTACGACGTGCAGGTGGCGATCCACAGCGACACCCTCAACGAATCCGGCTTTGTCGAAACCACCCTCGCCGCCTTCAAGGGCCGTACCATCCACACCTACCACACCGAAGGTGCCGGTGGCGGTCACGCGCCAGACATCATCAAGGCCTGTGGCTTCCCCAACGTGCTGCCCAGCTCCACCAACCCAACCCGGCCGTTCACCCGCAACACCATCGACGAACACCTGGACATGTTGATGGTCTGCCATCACCTGGACCCGAGCATTGCCGAAGACGTGGCCTTTGCCGAAAGCCGCATCCGCCGCGAAACGATTGCCGCCGAAGACATCCTTCACGACCTCGGCGCGTTCTCGATGATCAGCTCCGACAGCCAGGCCATGGGGCGGGTTGGCGAGGTGATCACACGTACCTGGCAGACCGCCGACAAGATGAAAAAACAGCGCGGGCGATTGCCTGGCGACGGCGAAGGCAATGACAACTTCCGCGCCAAACGCTACATCGCCAAGTACACCATCAACCCGGCGATTACCCACGGCATCAGCCACGAAGTGGGCTCGATTGAAGTGGGCAAGTGGGCCGACCTGGTGCTGTGGCGCCCGGCGTTTTTCGGGATCAAGCCGACGCTGATTCTCAAGGGCGGCGCGATTGCCTCAAGCCTGATGGGCGACGCCAACGCCTCGATCCCGACGCCGCAACCGGTGCACTACCGCCCGATGTTCGCCAGCTTCGGCAGCTCGCTGCACGCCACCAGCCTGACCTTTATCAGCCAGGCGGCGTTGGCGGCAGGCCTGCCGGAGCAGTTGGGGTTGAAGAAGCAGATCGCCGTGGTCAAGGGTTGCCGCGCGGTGCAGAAAACCGACTTGATCCACAACGATTACCTGCCGGATATCGAGGTTGACCCGCAGACCTACCAGGTCAAGGCCGACGGTGTGTTGCTGTGGTGTGAACCGGCGGATGTGCTGCCGATGGCGCAGCGTTACTTTCTGTTCTGAAGCGCGATTTCCAGAGCCTCGTCAGTGAGCCTCTGGAGAATCGCCTTGCGCTCCTCGTGCAGTTTCACCGCAAGCGCATCATAGACGTCCTGGTGCATGGGCGTGCCGGGAGGAAAATCCTCAACCGACTTGTCCAGCATCAGGGCCGAATTGCGCAGGGTATTGCGCAGGGCCATCTTCTGCGACTCAAGCAATCGACCATTGGCCGCCAGATCATTCAGGGCACTCGTCAAGTCTTCCAGCGCCGCCCTTTTGCGCGTCAGCCAGACAAAGGCCGCGGGCGTCGAACGCTCAAGGTACTCACCCCAGAAGTCCAGCTCGACGAGCGCATCCCTGAGCAGGTCGCCCTCCTCCAATGCCATGACCCGATCAAAAGCATCGTCCAGCATCTGCGGGGTGACGTCGGGTTCCGGGTACATCACATCCGCTGATTGCCAGGGCAGCTCAAGCCGTTGGGCCAACCCGGTGGAAAACGCCAGATGGACCCCCACTTCGTCGATAGCCCGTTCGGGGTTTCCAGCAGAGTCGGTTCCCCGGTCCCGATCATTGGGGAACTTGCGGCCTTGCTCACTCAATGCCGCCACCCGGGCGCGAGCAATTTCTCCCAGCTTGTTGAGCCGGGTCCTGCCTTTGGCCACCGTCAACATCAGTTGCTCGACCACGTCGGGGTGAGGGTTGGTCCAAGCCTCATACACCATCACTTCGATCCCCATGGCATTGAACAATTGGGCACCCGCATCAACGCAGCTGGTAGGCGCCCTCGCCATGTCGAAAAGCTTCTCACGCAGCCGGGTGTCGTCGTACATGGCGCGCAACATTCGCCAGACCTTGGCCGTAAGGTCTTGCGCGAAGTCTTCCGACACTGCATCGGCAGACTCGCTCAACTTGCGGATTTCGTTAAAAAACGGTTCGGCGCCCCTGGACTCTTCCAAGGCATTCCATAGGGGCTGCAAGTCCCTCCACTGCATGTCGGTGAGGCCGGACTTCCATTGGATGCTGTCCTGCATCCCTCGGGGTGGAAACTGCCGCTCCGGGTCCATACCTACAGATGCAATGTACTGCTTGAGCTGGCGAAGGCCTTCGGGCGTCAGCAAGGAGCGAGTAACACGGGTGCGCGCAAGAATCGCAGCCTGCGCTGAACCTGGCTCGACTATCGGCACCTCGAGCGCATTACCTTCCAGGTCCAGGTTGAACTCGCGAGGCCGAGGCCTGGCGAAGATCCCAATGGGCCAACCACGCTGCCCGGTATCGCCCAATGAAACGTGATACAGCCGGCGCATCCGGCTGATGTCCGGCGCCATGCCCAGCGGATTGGACTCCAGCTCGAGTGTCTGGAGCCGGGTGAGGTTCTTCAATCGGTTGACGGCCGCGACGTCCAGCACAATCTCGTTATCCGCCAGTATCAACGTCTCAAGCCTGGGCAGATGCTCAAGCAACAGGGGCAGGCGAGTGAGCTGGTTGTCTTCCAGGTTGAGGGTGCGCAAGCCGCGAAAGGGAGCCAGGAAAGGCTCGACGGCATTGGTCAGTTCCGCACTGGATATTTCCAGGTAAGTGACATGATCAAAGTTGGCGCTCAGCGCCGGAAGCGACGCCAACTGAGGTTGTATGTCAATCTCGCTCACTTCGATCTTCTGGCCCAGGGGATTGCCGGAACTATCCACATCAACCTCACCGTTACGCCTCCAGGCGCGAATCAACACCTTGCGCAGTTCTTTACGGATGGCACGCTGCTCTCGGTATTCAGCGCTATTGGCCTCACCAAAGCCCTGGATCGGTGATGCTTCCCAGGTCTCCAAGGTGGAACGGAGCATTTCGTACTCCTGCTCCAGAGAGATGAGCCAGGTGTCGTCGGCCGGCGTGTAAGGTGCACGCAGTTGGGCAATCTGCACTTCGTCAAAAGTGGGGTAGAGGGCTTTGATACGCTGGCGAACGTTGTGCTCCCAGGAGCCCGCACCACGACCACTCCAGGCATAACCGATCCGCCCGCGAGAAGAGCGCTGCGGCGAAATGAAAAAGGGTGAGCCCAACGGTTGCATGCCCAGCACCTTGCGCAGGCCGGCACGGGACAGGGCGTGCTGTTGAATCAACCTTCCAAGTTGCGGCCCCTGCCCGACCTCTGGCAACCCCACGGACTGGCGATGGGCCTCCGGCAGTGCGTGCTGCAAGGAATCGTACAAGCTATCGACCCCATGTAACTCGTTGCCCTGGGTGTCAAACACCTGATACTGACCATCGCCCACTCGCACCAGCAGTTTGAGGTTGCTGGACCCAGGCAGGCCATAGCTGGCACGCAGGCGCCCGCTCACCGAGCCTTCGTGCACTTCAATGCGCAGGCTGTCCCGCCAACCGGGAAGGTGCTCAAGGGTATTGAGCACCAGGGCTTCAGTGTCAGCATTGGCCAACGCATCCAGGTACAGCCCTTCATACGCCCGGGCCAGGCGCAATTCCCCAAGTTTCTGGCGCGCTTGCTGCGCCAGCTCCAGGGGAATCTTGCGATTGTTGACCAGGCTCGCCCTCTGCGAGGGGCTGGCACCTTCCAGCAGTTCCTCGACCATGACCGGTGGCAGGCTTTTGAAGTCGCGCGCGAACAGTTGCAGTTCGGCGCTGCCAGGCGATGACCGCCCGAGGTAAAGGCTGTCGAACACCCGCCGCAGGGACTGTTTTGCATAGATTCCCAGGCGAGCCTGCAACGCCTGGCTACGCAGCGCGGCCCCGTAGGGCATATGCTGGCCGAGCAGGTTTTTAAGCTGCTCCTCGGGCAAACTCTCGACGATCAACGCCGGCAGCTTGCCGCCGAACAGGTCGATGCGGCTGATGCTGATCAGTTCCGTCCCGGGCGCATGAGGTTGGCCATACAACGCAGCTGTCCTGCTGGTGCCCTGGCCGTCAAATACTTCGATGGTCCTGCCGGGCGGCCAGCCGGTCATTTCCACCATCAACGACGCGGCGTAGCTGCCCAGGTCCATCGACATCGACCCCGCAAGGATCTGCCCACTCAAGCTTTCGGCACGCCCGTAAGCCCGCATGCGCACCGCCGTATCGAGTGTGATGGCCGGAGTGGGCTCGCTTTCCACATACAGCCGGCGCAGCACGCTTTCGTCGGTGTCACTGATCTTGCGCACCTGCTCCAACTGCGTATCGCTCAGGCCTTCCATTACATGGCTCAGTCGCCGCATCAGCGGAGCACCTTGCCACGTCAGGGGCTCATCGGCCTCATGGGTCCAGGCGCCAGAACCGTTGTTGACGATCTGAGGCTCATACGCCTCGGGCCTGCTGGGGTGCTGGACCCGGTACACGCCCGGTTCGTCTTGCGCGGTCACGGCGTAGCGATTGCCGTCCACCGACACCACCTGGCGCCCATTGACGGTATGTAGTCCCGCCTGGTCGGGAACCGAGCCTGCCGGCAGTCGGATGTCCTGCGCATAGGGCGCAAGGTCCGGCTTCCACAAGCGGGCCTTGCCCGACGGCAGCCTGACCGCCTTGAGTCCTTCGATAAACGGCGACAGGCTGATATGCAACGCAGCGCCGCCCACCGCCAGTTGCGCGAGATTTTCCAGCACGTCAGCGATATGCGCCCAGCCGGCCTCGCGGTCACCCTGGCCGAGTTCAACCACGCCCTCCAGCACTTCGTACAGCAGTTGCCCGGCCGTGACCACCGCCATCAGTGCACCCAAGGGCGGAATGAACATCGACACCAGGTTCAAGGTGAACAGGCCGATGTTCATCAGATGCGCCATCCGCCGGTCGTGGCCAGCCGCGTCGGTGTGAGCGGTGGGTATCGCCATGCTCAACCCATCGTCGAGTGCGCGCTTGCGCATGTCGGCGTACAGCTCGTCCCAAGGGTCGACGTCGATCCACAGCCCCTTGATCGGGTGGGCGTTGAGGTTCAGGTTTGGCTGGTCCTGCGGCGTGCGGCTGATATGTCGCGGGGACTTTATGACGGCGTTGATCGCCTGGAGTTCGGTAAGGGATTTTCTAGCGTAGTACTGTCGCCACGCTGGATCAGGGCCCAGGGCCACGCGCCCTTGCGGTTCATCGACGCGTTTCTCGGTGAACCGCCCGTAGTAGTAAGCCAGGTATTTTTTCCCGATGAACCGTGAGAAAAACTGTTGGTGGGCCGTGACCTGAACACCCCTGCTGTCCCAATAGTCCTCTGGCCTGTAAGCGGTCAGCTCACGGGTCGTTTCCTCTGCATAGTCGGCAAAGGTTTTGTAGCGCTTGATGGGGTGCTCGGGGTGGTCGGGGATGTAGACGATAAGCCAGGTGCCATACCCATGCTCCACGCTCGGGTCGATCATGAGGCAGCCGTGCATTTGCAGTTCCATGATACTGGGCCAGCGGTGCCAGACCTGCTTGCCTTCGTGCTTGATGCGTCGCTCGCCATTGGCGATGCGCAGCAGTAGCGCGTAGTCGTCGCTGCGAATATCACCTTTGAGCAACGCCACGTAGGCGGCGGCTCTGAAGGCGTCCTTTTGCCGGGTGATAAAGCGTTCACGCAGCAGGTTCCTGGACACGGTTTGCACGGGCAGCAGGTAGGTGGTGAGGTGTTCCTGGTACAGCCTGCCCAGGTCCAGGTCGCGGCATAACCGGGCGAAGGTCTCGATCGTCAGGGTCGTGGTATGGCGCTCGAAACGGCCATCCGCGCCGGGAGCGGTGATAAAGCCTGAAGCACTGTCGAAGAACCCGGCGCGGGTCTCGCGCGCTTCAAAATTGTTCAAGGCCGCTTGCAACAGGGACAAAGTCTTGGTCCGGTAGCCTGTCGCTAGTCCTTCGACCGGTACATAGAGGCGCAGATGCACCTGGTTGACGTCCAGCTCAAACCCGGCGGCCTTCAACGTGGCTTCAAGCAATGGCCGGGCGAAGGCGTTGACCTCTTGCACCTTGCCGGTCGCTTGCTCCAGTGCAGTGTGAGACTTGATGCTCGCCTCCAACAGGTTTTGCAGCGCAGCCTTCTGTGCCGGGGTGGTGGCCGCATACCAGGCGGGGATCTCTGGCTTGGCCTGCGTGATGGCTGCACGCAGGGCAGGAGATGCGCTGACCAGGCTTTCGGGGATGGCGGCTTTGATCTGTGCATAGTGACGCCCTTCGCCGCCCGGCAGGAGCGAGGTGGAGGCTTGAGGTGCTGGCATAAACGAGTACCGATAGGGAAATTAAGGCAATGACCTTAATCAGTCGTCCCCGGCACTCGGCGGTAGCTATTTGAACGGATTGCCCCCCATGGACGAACACTCAAAAAGCGCTGGCAGGCTTGATGCACACGGGGGGATTTCCATGGGGTAATTAAGTCGTCGATCCATAGGTAATCCGGGGCCGATGCGTTAACTATTGCGTGCTATCCAGCGGCTTTTCGACTTATTAATCCACAGCGGTTTTCAGTAGCCTTTTTCCTTTGCTTACCCAAAGGAATGCCCCCATGCAGGATGCCCCCTCCGTTACTCCCCTCTCATCTTCCGACGACAACAGTGCGTTCATTCGCCAGGCCATTCCGGACTGGCTGGTACAGGCGCCGGCCCACCGCATAGAAGCGTTGAAACAGGCCAGGCTCGAACAGGCGCAGTGGATGGACAGCTTGTCGCCGCTGCAGCGAAGAACCTTGAAGGGGTTCAATGAAACCAGTTTCAAATCCCAACACGCGGTGGATAAACACCTGGCCAACGTCCAGGCACTCAAGCCCTTCGCCATAGGCCTGCTCAACGGCGCGCTGAAAGAACAATTCAACCTCACCGTGGATGTCGAAGGCACCTCTCTTCGTTTGTATGAGCCGCTGAGGCTCGGCACCCTGGGGATCAAGGCCGGCGAATACAAAGTACTGGAGGTGTCGCTGGTGCAGGCTGCCCTGCATAACTTTGAAGCCAGTGAAGGTGAAGACGGCGCATTCGATCCTGCCTCCGGGTTCACCCAATACCCGGACCGGGAAGGCGCCTCTCCCAGGATCAGCCCGGCGCTGACCGTACCCGCCTTTATCAGGCTGTGCCGTACGCTGGACGTGGGTGCCCGCTACCAGGCGCACCTCAAGGAAACATTACTGCCCACCGACGAGACGGCCGCCACCCGGTTGCGCGACGCCGTGATCACCAGCCAGAAGGATGCCCTCAGGGCTGCGGCGTACCTGGCGCTGCTCAAGCAGGACATTCTCCCGGATGACTTCACCATGGTGCTCAAGGTGGTCGACGGCGAACGCAACCCGACGCTGGGCGGCAAGCCGGTGTGGTTCAGTTGCCTGAGCGTGATGGACCGCGCGCTCATGGGGAGCGTGGTGTTTACACCGGTGGAAAAATATCGCTATGCCACCGACTTCATCGTCTACCTGCCCCACGATCCGGAGCACCCGCTCAAGCGCTACAACAGCCTTGATGCGCTGAAAACCGAACTGAACCGCCAGTGGGTGGCGCGCGACAAAGCGCCAAGCGAATCCGGCAATAACAACCGCCCGACGCCCACGAGCTACCAGCATTTTTTCAGCCAGTTTCTCAATGAGCATGACAAGCCGGCGTTCTTCAACCGGTTTACCGAACCCGCTGCGGACTCCACCGCCGCCGTCGACGCAGTAGCGCGTTCGCCGGTGACCCAGACAATGCTGCAACTGGCCTTCCCGGTATTGACTACGACGGTCATGCCCCAGTCGCTTCCGCCCCCGAAAGCCGGCTGCAGGGTGGTGAAGACGGGCGCTCCCGACCTGTACCTGATGGTGGTCTCAAGACAGGGCCTGTGGGCTGACAACGTCGACCTGTGGGCCAACCTGTTTGAGCATGGCCGCGACAAGGCCCTCGGCGATGCGCGCGACCAGGCAGTGCCCACCGCCGATGTCGACGCCCGGGTGCGCGGGCAAAAAATCGCCCGTTGGCTGGAGGCCGGCGCTACCGTGCTCGGCCTGGGACTGGCGTTCGTCCCGGTGCTCGGCGAAATCATGCTGGCCGCCATGGCGGGCCAATTGCTCTACGAAACCTTCGAAGGCGTGATCGACTGGGGCGAAGGCGACCGTGACACGGCCAAGGCTCACTGGTTCGACGTCGCGCAAAACCTGGCCGCCATGGCGCTGCTGGCCGGCGCGGGGAAAGGCCTGCAAAAGCTCGCTGCGCCGCCTACACCCGCGTTGGTACAAGGGCTCAAGCCGGTGCGTTTGCCAGGTGGCGAGCAGCGGCTGTGGAAGCCGGACCTTACGCCTTATCGCAGCCCCGTCGTATTGCCCAAGGACGCCACGTTTGATGACCTGGGCTTGCACAGCCACGACCAGCAGCCGCTGCTGCCCCTCGACGATCAACTGTATGCCATCAAACCCGAGCCCGACGGCGACACCTATCGCATACAACACCCCACACGCTCCGACGCTTATGCCCCGCAGGTGGCGCATAACGGCGCGGGCGCCTGGCTGCATGAAGGCGAAGAACCACTGACCTGGGACGGCCCGGCGCTGATGCGCCGCCTGGGTTGTCGCACCCGGGGCTTGAGCGACGCACAACTGGAACAGGCACGCCTGGCCAGTGGCACTCGCGCCGATCAACTGCGCCAACTGCATGTGGACCTGCAACCGCCGCCCGTCCTGTTGAGCGACAGCCTGGCGCGCTTTGGCATCCATCAGCGGATCGAGACGTTTATCGAGAAGATGGGCAGTGACGACCCGCTGGATTATGCGCTGGCCGACCCGGCGATCACCGAGCGCGTGGTGGCGCACCGAGGCTTGACCTATCCGGCGGTCCTCGACCCGACTCCCCGGGGGCTGGACGAACAGACGATGCTGTGGCGCCGCGAAGTTGCCCAGGCTGCCCGGGACAGTCGGACCTCGCTGTTCGACGCGGATTACCGCGCCCATAACCTGACTCGCTCGCCCCCGGTACAGCAGCTCATGGACAGGTTTTCCGGCCTGCCGGCGGAGGTTGCCAGGCAGTTGCTGGAAACCGCCACGGACGCGGATTTAACTGCGCTGAGTGGCCATCAGCAGTTGTCACCAAGGCTCACCGCCCTGGCGCGCGAAAGCCAGCAGCAAGTGCGCATGGCACGGGCCTATGAAGGCTTGTTCCTCGACACCCTGCAGAGCCAGGACAGCCTGCGCTTGGCCCTGCATACCCTGCCCAGCTTGCCGGGTTGGGACCCGAGCCTGCGGGTAGAAATCCGCTTGGGCAGCGAACAGGGCCCCCTGATCGACGCCGTCGGCCCAGAGGCCGACGCACAGCCGTTGGTGCTGGCGATGGGTGAAGACGGAGCGTTCGGCGCCACCGACCTGTATGGCGCCGTTCTGGCACGCCTTGAACAGGGCCAGCGTCGAGCACTTGGCGAAGCCGCACGGGACGCCGGCACCCTGAAGCAGCGGGTGCGACAAACGCCATTGGCCCGGGACGAGCTGCGCTCGGTGCTGCTGGAATACCCGATGCTGCGCAAACCCTTGGCAGGAGACCTGCGCCTGCGGGGCGGCTCCCCGCTGCACAAACTCACTCAATTGCGCAGCACCCATACGCGGGTGCGCAAGCTGTATCCTGGGTTCAGCGACGAGCAGGCCACAGCCTTCATCGAGACCCTCGGGAGCGATGCGCGCACTGAATTGACGCGCCGGGAAGACCAGTACGCCGCCCTCAAACGCGCACTCAAGGACTGGGTGAATCGCAGTGCCCGAGAAGATACGAGCCGGCGTCCATTTGAGGTAAACCCGGGAGGCCGGGAGCAGTCAGTGGCCGATGCATTGAGAGATTGCTGGCGCCGACAGACCGTGGACCGTGCCGGGGCCTACACCGGGCGCCGACTGGAAATCAGCGCCCAGGTGAACCTGCCCAAACTCAACGCCGATTTTGGCCATGTCGAGGAGTTGGTTCTCGACTACGTGAGCTTCAGCGACGGCCCCGGGCAGTTCCTTGGCAACTTCCCCAATCTGAAACGTTTGACCCTCAAACAAGTCGGCGGTATCGGACGCCATACGCTGACCGAACTGCCCGAAGCAATCACGGCCATAAAGGCGCTGACGCACCTGGACCTGTCGAAAAATGCCATCCGCCTGAGCGAAATCAGCGCCGGCCAACTGGCCGGCCTGAGCCGCCTGGAAGAACTGTGCCTGAACGACAACCCCTTGGGCACCCTGCCGGATTTCAGCCCGCTGCTACGACTGCGCAAGCTGGAGCTGCGTGACACCCGGATCAATCAGTGGCCCACAGGCCTGCTGGAACTGCCGGAGCTGAGAGAAGTCGACCTGTCCGGCAATCACCTGAGCGCGGTGCCCGACAGCCTGCTCAACCCAGCCCCCGAAAACGTGGAAGCCAGCATCCGTCTCAACCGCATGACCCGCCTGCGTGACAACCCATTCACCCCGCAAGCCAATCAGCAGATGCGGGCGTACATCGCTCGCCTGGCACAAACTCGCCCGGGCTGGCGCAACGGCGGCCAGCCTGGCGCCTTCGAAGTACCCTTGAGCCACACCGACGAAATGCGGCGGATAAGGGACCTGTTTCCCGGCTACAGCGAGGAGGAAAACGAGCAATTCGTATTGCACGCAGGCGACGGGGCGCCGGCTGAACTGACGCGCCTGGAAGGCGAGTGGCAAACCTTGAGCACCCAACTGAACGCCTGGGCCACACAACGGTTCCTGGTGGCTGCCGACAGCGAAAACCTGCGTGCAGGGGATGCCAACCATCGCCAGCAATTCGCTCGAGACCTCAAGGCGTGCTGGCGGCGCATGACTCCCAAAGTGCTGGCCCAAGATGGTTCTCCCGCCGGCTACACCCTTGAAGCACTCGGCTTGAGAGTCGGCGACTTGCCTGCGCTGGAAGCAGATTTCAGCCACGTTGGGTCAATCAAGCTTCAGGACATGCAATCCGTATACGGCCTGGATGAGTTTCTCGGCCACTTCAGTCACACCCGTTGGCTCGACCTGTCGTACGGAGAGTTGCGTTCAATCCCGCCCAGCGTTGCCCGGATGACTCGGCTTACCCGCCTGGACCTCAGGAGCAACCAACTTTCCCTGAGCGAGGCCGACGTGGATCTGCTGGAGGGGCTCACTTCACTCAAGATCATCAATCTGAGCCGCAACGCCCTGGCGCGTACCCCCAACTTCGCAACCCTGCCGAACCTGCGTAGGGTGAATTTGAAAAACACCGGGATCACCGAGTGGCCGCAGGGCTTGGGGCCACATCAGGCGTTGGACATCGTTAACCTGGCGCAGAACCGCATCACGCAGTTGCCCGAGTCCCTGGTCAACCCGCTGCCCGAGGAGGCCGAGGCATTCATCTACGTCAACAACGTCACCTTTATCGACGGCAACCCGCTGAGCACCGAAGCCCGCAGGCAGTTGGTCGAGTATTGGAGCAATGCAACCTTGCTCCACCGCGAGGCAGCAGCGGGCCGGCAGCCCGGCGCGATGCGTTATCGGGCGCCACAGCCCGCTACAGTCGAGGTTCACGCGCCTCAAGAACAGATCGTGGACGACACACCGGAGCCGGCATACCAGCACTGGATGGATGGTCTGTCACCCGAGGAAATCGACGTACGACGCAGCCTGTGGGAGTCGATTGCCGAGAAACCCGGTTCGCAGATCTTCCTCGACATCCTCGACAACCTCAAAGAATCGGCGGAGTACCGCAGCCGCCATACCGACCTGCAATCGCGCCTGTGGCAATTGCTCTATGCGGCCCGGGACGATGGCTTGCGTGAAGAGCTGTTCAACCTGGCGGGTGACCCGCGCTGCGGCGATCGGTCGGCCCTGGTGTTCAGTGACATGGAGACCAAGGTGCTGACGTGGCAAGCCACGCGCTATGCCGCCGATGGCGAGGCGGGACCGGCACTCTACACGTTGGCCAAAGGTCTTTTTCGCCTGGACGAGGTGGAAAAATTAGCCAGCGCAGACATTCGGGTTCGAGAAGGCATGATTCGCACGTCGACCATGACCCCTGAACAAAAAGTCGCCGCCCTGGAAAAACTGGAAGATGTTGAAATTCGCCTGGCCTATCGCATGGGCCTGGCCCGCCGCCTCGGCCTGCCCGGTCAGCCCAACGATGCCCGCTACCTCGCAACGGGACAGGTAGCGCCGCAGATCCTGAATAATGCCGCCATCACAATAGAAAAACTGGACAACTCCAAGAAGCTCGTACAGTCGCTGTTAGGCCGCGAATTCTGGCAGGCCTTTATTCGCAACCATTATGACGATGAGTTCAGAGTCCTGAGGGAGCCCCATGACGTGCGCTTGAATGCGTTATCCGAGGAACACGATGCGGGCGCCCTCAGTGATGAGGCATACGCAACCCAGGCTGAAAATGTGCAACTGCAACTGGCCGTGCACGAGGCGCAACTGATTCGCTCGCTGACCCTGCGCGACTGGGTGCCGTGCAAGGCGCGCTGCAGCATCACCTGATGGATTCAGGGCGTTTGCACCAACCGCCCCAGCCGTTGCTTGAGCATCTGGTTCTCGGCCCGCAGTTGCTGGACCTCTTCCAGCAGGTCGAGCGCCAGGGCGACGCCTTCCCATTCCAGCTCCAGGTCCTTTTGCAGCGCCGAGGCGCGCTTGGCCAGGGCCAGTTCGTAATCGGTGAAGCGCCAGGACTCGGGACTGGTCCCCACCGGTTCAACGATGCCGTGCTCGACGATTTCGATCACGTAGGCCACCGACAGGTCGGTGGCCTCACAGAATTCTGCCATGTTCACTTGAACCAAACGGGGACTGCTCATCGTTAGCTACTCCATGATTCTCTTGGATCGAAGGCGGCTTTTTGTGCCAGTTCCTGCCACAACGCCTTGACCTCGTCGTCGGTGTTTTTCGGCATCACCGCCTTGAGTTGCACAAACAGGTAACCGCGCTGCCCGGCCTTGTTCAACAAGCCATGGCCCTTGGCGCGCATGCGCTGGCCGTTCTGGCTGCCGGCCGGCACCTTGAGGTTGATCTTGCCGGTGAGGGTCGGCACCGCCACTTCCGTGCCCAACGCCAGCTCCCACGGGGCCAGTGGCAGGGTGATGATCAGGTTCTCACCTTCCACATCGAATTTAGGGTGTGGCGCGAACTTGATGATCAAGTACAGATCACCATTGGCACCACCGCCAATCCCCGGCGCGCCCTGGCCCTTGAGGCGGATGCGCTCGCCGTCGGCCACACCGGCCGGGATCTTCACGTTCAGGCTCTTGGTGGTGTTGCTGACGTGCTGGCCGGCCGCGTTGTATTGCGGCACCTGGAAGTTGACCTGCTTGGACTCGTTGGACAGGGTCTCTTCGAGGAAGACCGGCAGTTCCATTTCCACATCTTGCCCCCGGCGCCCGGCACTGCGGCCCTGGGCACCACCAAAACCATTGCCGCGCGAACCGAAGATCGAGCTGAAGAAGTCCGAGAAGTCGCCGGTGTCCTGGCCACCGCCGCCATAGCCACCACGGCTCTGCCAACCTGGCGGGCCCTGGAACGGCTGGCCATGCTGGCCATATTTGCGCAGATCGTCGTATTCGGCGCGCTTGTCGGCACTTTTCAGCGCTTCATAGGCTTCGGACGCGTCCTTGAACTTGGCTTCGGCGTCCTTTTCCTTGCTCACGTCCGGGTGATATTTGCGCGCCAGCTTGCGATAGGCGGCCTTGATCGCCTTGTCGTCAGCGGTGGGTTCTACACCGAGAATCTTGTAATAGTCTTTGAAGTCCATCGGAGGCATCACCATCCATTATCGATATCGCACTGCCAGCGTCACAGCATGCGCCTGTTTGCGGCGTCTGGATTGACCGATCTCAATCTTGTGACCGAAGGGTGCGTCAGAAGTTTATCGGCGCTGCGGGCAGAATCCTGCAGCCACCAACCGTATGGGGAGGATTTGGGGGCAAAGGCCGGGCTTTCAAGGTAACAAGTGCGTTGTATTTAGCGGATAGTCGGCCTACGCATCTGCACGCGGGTGGCATACACTGCGCGGCCGTTTTTCAACCGGAACCCGATTGACATGAAAAACCCATCCCCAGCCCGTGCCTGCGGTATCGACTTCGGCACGTCCAACTCCACCGTCGGCTGGATTCGTCCCGGCATGGAAACGCTTATCGCGCTGGAGGACGACAAGATCACGCTGCCGTCGGTGGTGTTCTTCAACTTCGAAGAACGCCGCCCGGTGTACGGTCGCCTGGCCCTGCACGAGTACCTGGAAAACTACGAAGGCCGGCTGATGCGCTCGCTCAAGAGCCTGCTGGGTTCCAAGCTGATCAAGCACGACACCAGCGTACTGGGCACGGCCATGCTGTTCACCGACCTGTTGGCGCTGTTTATCGGCCAACTCAAGAGCCGCGCCGAGACCACCGCCGGGCGTGAGTTCGACGAAGTGGTGCTGGGCCGCCCGGTGTACTTCGTCGACGACGACCCGATGGCCGACCAGGAAGCCGAGAACACCCTGGTGGACGTGGCCCGCAAGATCGGCTTCAAGGACATTTCCTTCCAGTACGAACCGATTGCCGCGGCTTTCGACTACGAGTCCACCATCGAGAAAGAAGAGCTGGTGCTGATTGTCGACATCGGCGGGGGTACCTCCGACTTCTCCCTGGTGCGCCTGTCGCCCGAGCGCCGCCAGATCGACAACCGCCACGACGACATCCTCGCCACCGGCGGTGTGCACATCGGCGGTACCGACTTCGACAAGCAGCTCTCGCTGGCCGGCATGATGCCGCTGTTCGGCTACGGCAGCCGCATGAAGAGCGGCGCTTATATGCCCACCAGCCACCACATGAACCTGGCGACCTGGCACACCATCAACTCGGTGTACTCGCAGAAATCCAAGCTGGCGCTGGGCAGCATGCGCTACGACATCGAGGACACGGGTGGCATCGACCGCCTGTTCAACCTGATCGAACAGCGCGCCGGGCACTGGTTGGCGATGGAAGTGGAAGAAACCAAGATTCAGCTGACCCGGCAGGACAGCCGCCATGTGCTGCTGGACCGGGTCGAGCCGGGGTTGAGCGTGGAATTGAGCCGGGCGCTGTTCGAGTCGGCCATCGATGGCTTGCTGGAGCGGGTGCGCAATGCGGTGACGCAACTGCTCAACGACGCCTCGGTGGACGTGGCCCAGGTGGACACGGTGTTCTTTACCGGGGGTTCCAGCGGGATTCCGGCGCTGCGCCACAGCATCTCGGCGATGCTGCCGAATGCGCAGCATGTGGAAGGGAACATCTTTGGCAGTATTGGCAGTGGTCTGGCGATTGAGGCCAGCAAGCGCTACGGCTACTGAGTTTTAGCTGAAACCGTGGCGCGCCCTTCGCGAGCAAGCCCGCTCCCACATTCGGCTGCATTCCAAAGTTGGAACTCGGTCAAATGTGGGAGCGGGCTTGCTCGCGAAGGGGCCAGTCCAGGCAACATCAATGCCTAAACCATCCCCGCCAGCTTCAACTCACTCTTCAAGTACGCATAATAAATCGGCCCCGCCACCACCCCCGGCAGGCCGAACGCGGCTTCGAACACCAGCATCGCCAGCAACAATTCCCACGACTTGGCACTGATCTGCCCGCCGACGATCCGCGCGTTGAGGAAGTACTCGACCTTGTGGATCACGATCAGGTAGCCCAACGCCGCCACCGCCACCCAGATCGACAGCGACAAGGCCACGATGGTGATCAGGGTGTTGGACATCAGGTTGCCGATCACCGGTAGCAGGCCCAGCAGGAACGTCAGCACGATCAACGTCTTGGTCAACGGCAGGTGGATCCCGCACAACGGCAGCACCACCGCGAGGAAGATCGCGGTGAACGCGGTGTTCAGCGCGGCGATCTTGATCTGCGCGAAAACGATGTTGCGAAAGGCCTGGACCAGCAGGTGCAGGCGATCAAACAGCGCTGCCGCCAGGGGTTTGCGCTTGGTCAGGTCCGGCACCCGTTGCAGGGCGATGATCGCCCCCAGCACCATGCCGATCAACAAGGTCACGAACATGTGCGCGGCGTCTTTGCCCACCAGTTGCAGTTCGCTGAGGTGTTTGCTCAGCCATTCGCCGATGGCCACGCGGAACTCGGCGGCGCTGGCCGGCAGGTAGGCGTCGAGGAACGGCGGCAACTGGCCGCGGGCACGGTCGACCACGCCCATGAACTTATCGAGGGAAGCCCCGGGGTTTTCCGCTTCGTGCAGCAGGAAGCTGATGGCCCCGGCAAAGATCAGGGTCAGGATGCTGACGATCAAGGTCCCCAGCAAGGCTACCGCCAACCAGCGCGCACGCCGGCCTTCGATCAACCGCTGCAACTGCGGGGTGAGCATGTTGACCAGCTCATACACCAGCAGCCCGGCCAGCAGGCTCGGCAGCAACTTCAATGGCAAAACCAGCAGCAGCCCGCCAAAAATCAGCACGCAACTGACCAACAACAACACGTGACGCTGAGAAAACGTTGGCATACAGCCTCAAAACGAACGGCGTTAAAGGATGGGCAGTCTGCCAGCGTTGGGTGAATCAAGCGAGAAGTCTAAACGCGGTCCAATGTGGGAGCTGGCTTGCCTGCGATGGCGGTGGGTCAGCCAACAAAGGCATCGACTGTCAGGTCGCAATCTTAGGCAAGCCAGCGCCCACAGAGTTCTGCATCATTATTTCTTCAGGCAGGTGCTCATAAAGGTTTTACGCGCATCGCCGGTCAGCGCCTGGGTTTTCGCGGTGGCGTTGCAATCTTTCATCTTCTGTTGCTGGGGGGTCAGGGTCTTGGCGTCGTTGGCCGCCGGGGCCGCCTTGAGGCAGTTGCTCATGAACGCCTTGCGATCATCACCGGTCTTGCCACTGGTCTTGGCTTCGGCGTTGCAAGTAGTCATTTTTTGTTGCTGAGCCGTCTGTGCGGCAGTCGCGGCAAAGCCTTGGGAACACAGCAGCAGGCCCATCATCAACAGCGGAATACGCAGCATCTTCATGGAGTTTTCTCCCTGTTACCGTGCCGAGGGGCACGGCCTCCCCAGCAGTGTAGTCAAACCCTGTTACACCTTCCTGCCGCGTATATGGGTCCGGCGATACTGCTCCGGCGTGCAGCCGGCCTGGCGCTGGAACATCGCGATAAACGCCGAGGCCGTGCTGTAGCCCAGGTCAAACGCAACTTCCTGGACGCTGCGCGCGCTGTCCAGCGCTTCGATCGACGCCAGGAACCGCAGGCGTTGGCGCCATTCGCCGAAGCTCATCCCCAGCTCACGCACAAATTGCCGCGCCAGGGTGCGCTCACTGACATGCACCTGCTGCGCCCACTGGGCCAGCGCGCGGTTATCGCCAGGGTCGGCCTGCATGCCCTCCAGCACACTGAGCAACCCGGGATGGCTGGCATACGGCAGGAAACAATCGTGCACCGGCGCCTGCCTGAGCTGGTCTACCAGCACCTGGGCCAGGCGCACGTCGGCTTCGTTCTCGGGAATGTTGACGTCACGCTCGGCGAAATCACTGAGGATCGCCTTGAGGATATCGCTGATGGTCAGGGTGCACGGCTGCGCCGGCAATTGCTCGCACAAGGCGGGCGCCAGATATACGGAGCGGTAGACGATCGCCTGGGCGTTGTAGGAACTGTGCTGGGTGTTGGGTGGGATCCATACCGCATATTGCGGCGGCGACATAAAGCGACTGCCGGCCACTTCAAAGCGCATCACGCCACGGGCCGAGTAGTCCAGGGAACCCCAGGCATGCTGGTGCGCACTGGCATGGGTGTCAGCCTCGAATTCCGAATAACGGAAATACACCGGGGCCGGTAACTGGTCAAAATCGGGAAGGTTGATGTACTTCTTGAGCATGTTGTCTGGATACAAAGGTCGGATGGCTGGATCGAAGTATAGGCTTCGATCCAGACAAAGGATAATCACCGCTCATAGACGCAACTGGTTCTTTTCGATGCAATACGCTTATCCGTTACTGGCCATTTTTATCTGGGCCGGCAATACCGTGGTCAACAAACTCGCGGTGGGGACGATTTTCCCTGCCGAGATCGGTTTTTACCGCTGGCTGCTGGCCGGCCTGCTGTTTACCCCGTTCATGCTCAAACCCGTCATCGCCAACTGGCCGCTGATTCGTCCCAACCTGGGCAAGATCTTCATCCTCGGCGTGCTGGGCATGGCGGTGTACCAGAGCCTGGCGTATTACGCCGCGAACCTGACCTCGGCCACCAACATGGGCATTATCCTCTCGCTGATGCCACTGATGGCTCTCACCGCCGCAATCATCAGCCTTGGCCAGCGCCTGACCTTCGGCGCCCTGACCGGTGCCGTGCTGTCGTTTGCCGGCGTGGTAGTGGTGGTTTCCGCCGGTAGTCTCAGCGCCCTGCTGCAACACGGGCTGAATATGGGTGACGCGATGATGCTGGTGGCCACCCTCGCCTACGCGGTCTACAGCACCCTGCTGAAAAAATGGCAGCTGCGCTTGCCGCCACTGGTGTTGCTGTACCTGCAGGTGCTGGTGGCGGTGGTGGTGTTGTTTCCGCTGTTCCTGCTCTCCGACAAGGCCGGCCTTGGCTGGTCGAATATCCCGCTGGTGCTGTACGCCTGCCTGCTGGCCTCGATGCTCGCGCCGCTGGCCTGGATGCATTCGGTGAAGACCCTCGGCCCAAGCCGCACCACGCTGTTTTTCAACCTGCTGCCGCTGATCACCGCGTTGATTGCCGCAGTGGTGTTGAAAGAGCAGCTGGCGATGTATCACCTGGTGGGCGGCTTGCTGACCCTGGGCGGGGTGATTTTGTCGGAGCGCTGGACGACGCCGGTTCGCAGCAATGTCAGCGCGCAGGAAGCTACTTGAGCCCCACCACACCGGCGACGATCAAGCCCACCGACACCAGCTTGATCAGCGTCAGGCTCTCCCCCAGCAACGCGAAACCGAGAAACACCGTGCCCAGTGAGCCGATGGCAGTCCAGATCGGGTAGGCCACGCTCACCGGCAACTCACGCATGGCCAGGGTCAGGAAGTAGATCCCGCCCACGGCCGCGATGACGGTGACCAGCGATGGCCACAGCCGGGTGAAACCATCGGCGTACTTCATGCCCATGGCGAAGGTCACCTCAAAGCCGGCGGCGATCAGCAGGAAAAGCCACGACACTTCAGAAGCTCCCGGCCAGGTCGCGCAGTTGCCCTTCGACTGCATCGCAGGAACGGCGGAAAACGCTCGGGTCGGACTCCTCGCCTTCTGCGGCGATCACCGTGACATCTTCAATACCGATGAACCCCAACGCGGTCCGCAGGTGCGGATCGGCGTGGTTCATCGCCTCGTTTTCCCCGCCCGGGCCAAAGCCGCTGCCGCCGCGACTGGTGATGATCAAGGCCTTTTTGCCCAACAATAACGGCTGGTACTGGGCGATACCCTGGCTGTCCTGGGTGATATCCACGGTGTGACCCATGCGCACGATCTGGTCGATCCAGGCCTTGAGGCCGCTGGGAATCCCGAAGTTGTACATCGGTACGGAAATCACCAGCAGTTCGTGCTCGAAGAGCTCGGCTACCAGCTCATTGCTCAGTTGCAAATCGGCGTGCATGGACAACGGCATCGCCTGCGGCTCCGGGTGGAAGCTGGCGGCAATGAACGCTTCGCTGACGTGGGGGATAGACGCCCGGCCCACTTCGCGGCGGGTCAGCTGCGCGTCGGGATTGGCGGTGTGCCAGGCGGCCAGGAACACCTCGGCAAGGCGCCGGGAGTGGGAACGTTCGCCGCGGGGGCTGGAATGGATCGCAAGAATTTTTTTCATCTGTAGGCCTTCACACGCTAGACTCAGGCAACCTGAATGGCTACCTCTGTTGCGCATAAATCTAGAGCCGAGCGGCCACCCTCACAAATGAGCAATAGTTGTTTTGGATGAACTGAATTCATCCATGGAGCCACACATGTTTGCCTCGCTGCCCCTGACCGCCCTGCGCGCCTTTGAATCGGCCTCGCGCCTGTTGAGCTTCAAGGCCGCCGCCCAGGAGTTGTCGGTCACGCCGACGGCGGTGTCCCATCAGATTCGCTCCCTGGAAACCTGGCTCGGCGTACCGCTGTTCGAGCGCCTGCCGCGCCAGGTGCGCCTGACGGAACGCGGCGAGCGCCTGTTCCACAGCTTGCACGGCGCCTTGCTGGACGTCGCGCAAAGCGTCGACACCCTGCGCCCGCAACGCAGCGCCGGCAATCTCACGCTCTCCACTACGCCGGCGTTTGCCGCTCTGTGGCTGGTGCCGCGACTCGGGCGCTTCTATGCCGCCCATCCGGATATCAGCCTGCGCCTGGACACCAACTGCGCCGTGGTCGATTTACAGCAGGATGCCAGCGTCGACCTGGTGATCCGCTACAGCATCGACGACTACACGAACCTCTACGGTTTGTGCCTGTTCGACGAATGTTTCGCCGTGTATGGCTCCCCCGAACAAGTCGCCTTGGCGCGCGAGCGCACCCCGACCCTGATCAGCGTGCGCTGGCACAACTCCAGGCTGTACGCCCTGGGCTGGCAGGCATGGTGCGAAAAGGCCGGGGAAGACTGGTTGCAATCCGCTTCGCCGCTGCGCGAATACGACGAAGAACACTACGCCCTGCAAGCGGCCATCGCCGGCCAGGGCCTGGTGCTGGCGAGCAATATCCTGGTCTCGGAAAGCGTCGCCAGCGGGTTGCTGGTGCCTTACCGGGCACAGGTCCGCGTCAACGGCGCCGGCTACAGCGCCCTGTGCGTACCGGGACGGGAACGGCACCCGCCGGTCCGGGCGTTTTTTGAGTGGTTGCAGGAGGAAGCGCGGCTGTCGGGGCACGCTCTGTAAAATCCGATAAAACTTTTTGCGTTGCCTGGGACTCACAACTTGGAGCGATCACGCCGGCAGAGCGTGGCGCAAAACCGGATTAGTACCAGGAGAATGAGATGACTGACTCACATTTGTCTGACGTAGCCACTTTACGTGACCGCGCCCGCAAGAACGTCGAAAACGGTGCCGTGACCGAAGGTTATGACGCCGACCGCCAGGAAATCCTGCGTCTGCTCAACGAATCGCTGGCCACCGAGCTGGTGTGCGTGCTGCGCTACAAGCGCCACTACTTCATGGCCAATGGCGTCAAGGCACATGTCGCCGCCGAGGAATTCCTCGAGCACGCCACCCAGGAAGCCGAACACGCCGACAAGTTGGCCGAGCGTATCGTGCAGTTGGGTGGCGAGCCGGAGTTCAACCCCGACCTGCTGTCGAAGAATTCCCACGCGCAGTACGTGGCCGGCAATACGCTGAAGGAGATGGTCTACGAAGACCTGGTGGCCGAGCGCATCGCGGTAGACAGCTATCGCGAAATCATCCAGTACATCGGTGACAAAGACCCGACCACTCGCCGGATCTTCGAAGACATCCTGGCCCAGGAAGAAGAACACGCCGACGACATGGCGGATATTCTGAAGGACCTGTAACTAACACAGCTAACACCGCAAAATCCATGTGGGAGCGGGCTTGCTCGCGAAGGCGGTGGGTCAGTCGGAACATTCTTGACTGATCCACCGCCTTCGCGAGCAAGCCCGCTCCCACATTTGGTTCACGGTTTTGTCAGCTAGCCTTTCACTGTTTTAGGTGCCTTGCCTTCCTTCATCTGTTGCAGCAGCGGCGCACACTGGTTCGGCTCATCGCCGCTCGGTGCCACCAGCGCCAGCAAACCCGCCGCCGGGCCGGCAATCACACCCAAGGCAACCATGCCCGCACCACGCAGCATCAGCGGCACCGCCTTCACGCCAGCATTCGGTTTGATAAACGGCCCGTTGACGTACAACGGCGAGCGCAGGGAGAACAGGCGGAAGCCTTTGGACTCCGGGGTAATGGTCAGGTCAAGCTGCTCGCTGGCCATGCTCGCGGTGCCATCGATGTAGATGATCGCGTTCTCGGTATCGAACACAAACAGGCGAGTCGTCGCCAGGCCCGACTTGATGCCGAAGTCTGCGGCCGCACAGTTGATCTTCACTTCCTTGTCGCCAAACAGGCGGCCGACCACGTAGTTGCCGACGTTGAGCCCGGCGATTTCCATCAGTCCGCGGCTGATGGCGCCGTCGTTGATCAACATCTTCAGATCGCCATTCGACGTGCCAAGCAATGCCGCGACGGAGTTGCCGCGCCCGGAAATGTCCGCGTCGCCGTTGAGCTCACCGAAGCTGGTTTTCATCGGCTCGAAGGTCGGGAACAGCTGCTTGAGCTTGAAGTTGCGCGCGGTGAGTCTGGCCTGGCCTTCCATCGGCGTGGTGCGCCCGTTGAGACGAATCTGCGCGTCGAGCTTGCCACCGGCCACACCGAAACGCAGGGGCTCCAGGCTCAACTGCCCGTCGTTCAGCACCAGGTGAGTGTAGAGATCGGTGAACGGCAATTCGGCACTGTGGACGATGCGTTTGCCGGTGAATTCGACGTCGGCATCCATGTCGCGCCAGCGCTCGGTGCGGAACTCTTCCACTGGCAGCACCTTGGTCGCCGGCTGCTTGCTTTCGCCGCCACGGGCTTTTTGCTTGGCGTTGGAGTCGGCGCCGATCAGCGGCGCCAGGTCGGTCATCAACAGCTGGTTGGAGACCAGCGCCCCGGTGAGCTTGGGCCGCGGCTGGCTGGCGACGTAGCCGAGGTTGCCGTGGATGTCGCTGTTGCCGATCTTGCCGTTGAAGTTTTCATACTGGAACGACGCGCCGCTGGCCTCATGCAACTTGGCGATCAGGTGGCCGTCGGTGGAATAGGCCGGCGAATCCGGCAGGGTCACGCCGGTCAGGGGGTACAGGTTGCCCAGGCTGCTGCCGGAGAGTTTGAGGCGCAGGTCGAGGGCGCCGAGGTTCATCGGGTCGGTCAGGGTGCCGGCCAGCGCGATGCTGGTGTCGCCGATCCTGGCCTGGGCTTGCAGCGGGAACGGCTTGGCCGCGTCCTGCAAGGCCAGCAGGCCACCGATCTTGCCGGTGCCATCGAGTTTCTGGCCGTGGTATTGGCCCTTGACCTTGAGGCCGAACGCGTAATCCTGCGGCGCCGAGCCTTTTTCCAGGGCTTTCCTGGCGTCGGCATCGCCGACGATCTCGCCGAAGGGGATCGGCTTGCCGAGCAGGTCGATCACGACGTCGAGCTGGGTCTTGAGAGTCTGGTCGTCGAGGGTCACATGGCCTTTGTCGAAGCCGATGGCGCCGATGTCCACCACCCAGTTGGACGGTTCGGCATTCGGGTCCTTGGGGTCGAACTTGAAGGTCCAGTTGGCGCGGCCATCGGCCAGGCGCTGCAACTGCGCACTCGGTTCGGTGAGGTCGATACGCGGGATCACCACGCGCTGGGCCAGCAACGCCAGGGGCGAGATACGCAACTCCACGCGCTTGAGGGTGACCATCTGCGGGGCTTTCGACCAGTCGGGATTGCCCAGGGTCAGGTCTTCGGCAATCACATGGGGCCACGGAATCCAGGCGCGCCAGCCACCCTCATCGGGCTCGCGCTGCCACACCACTGCCAGGTTGCCATTGATGGCAAACGGTCGATGCAGCTCTTCGGAGACCTTGGCGTTGAGGGGCGGCTTGATCCGGTTCCAGTCAAAGAACACCAGGACCAACACCACAATGGCGATTAACAAAACGAAGCTGGCGCAGCTCCAGGCGAGAATTTTACGAGTGCGCGTCATTGCACAGGACTCCAGGTTACGACTGAGCGGGCGCTTTGCGGCGCGCGTTTTGACTACAGCTTATATGGCTACGACTGACAAACGGCGCGGGGGTTTAACCCCATTGATGAATTCCTCATAAAAACCGCCTTTCCTGACCAACCAGACAGTTTCAATCATCAACGACGCACCGTTGTTACCCACGTTCGTGTCGAAAATACCCACCTCGGTGCAAAAGCGCGGGCTTGAGACCTGCGAGATAGAGCCTTCGCAGGGAACAATCAATTCTGTTGATTATTACCATTGTGTTTATGAACTTTTATATCGACTTATCAAGAGTAGCATTAGCCCTGTACCCAATTTATCGCCCTCCCAAGGAGCAACCCATCATGAAACGCCAAATACTCGCAAGCTTTGCACTTTCCCTCCTGGCCACCAGCGCATTTGCCCTGCCAGCTGCTGAACAGGCAACCCCACAAGTGAAAGCCGACGCTTCCCACTTCAGCCAAACCCTGGCTCGCAGCGGCGCTTCGGACAAGAACAACACCGACTACAACGGCAGCATCACTGAAAACGGTTCTGAACAAGCCAACAAACGTGCTTACACCGAAGGCGTTGCTGAAGGTGGCCGTGACCGTCTGGAACAGAAAGGTCTGGTTGAAGGTGGCGCTGATCGCCTGATGGAACGCAATGCTGTTGCCGAAGGTGGTCGTGATCGTCTGGAACAGAAAGGCCTGGTTGAAGATGGTTCGAGCCGCGCCAACAAACGCGCTTATGCTGACGGCGTAGTGGAAGGCGGTGCTGACCGTCTGGCAGAACTGCATCAAGCACAGAGCTAAGCCCGTGCTGGCCCTGGAAAAAAGCCCGATCAGCCGATCGGGCTTTGACTTTGTGTGAACCGCAACGCCCTTCTCCCTTTTGAAGTTCGACGCTGGCAAAGCTGATTTGCTAGAGTGCGTCGCTGTCCTTGTCCACAAAGCCCGCCTGCCAATGCTGCCCCGCGCCGAACAGAAGCAACAGACCCGACTCGCCCTGATGGACGCAGCCCGCCATCTGATGGAGTGTGGCCGTGGGTTCGGCAGCCTCAGCCTGCGTGAAGTGGCCAAGACCGCCGGCATCGTGCCCACCGGTTTCTACCGTCACTTTGCCGATATGGATCAGCTGGGCCTGGTATTGGTCAGCGAAGTCGGCCAGACCTTTCGCGCGACGATTCGCCTGGTGCGCCACAACGAATTCGTGATGGGCGGCATCATCGATGCCTCCGTGCGGATTTTCCTGGATGTGGTCGCCGCCAACCGTTCGCAATTCCTGTTCCTGGCCCGCGAGCAATACGGTGGCAGCCTCGCCGTTCGCCAAGCCATTGGTGCCCTGCGTGAAGACATCGCCAGCGACCTCGCCGCCGACCTGACCCTGATGCCCAAGCTCCAGCACCTGGATGCCGACGGCCTGCACGTGATGGCCGACCTGATCGTCAAGAGCGTGTTCGCCACCCTGCCCGACATTATCGACCCGCCCGCCGAAGCGCTGCCTGCGCACCTCACGCCACAAGCCAAGATCACCCAGCAGCTGCGTTTCATCTTTATCGGCCTCAAGCATTGGCAAGGCCTGGGCAGCACCGAATAACTCAGCGCACGGTGTGAAAACGCTTGGCGGTGGTGTAGTTCCGGTTCCAATAGCTGTTGGCCAGTGAGTCGATGCGCACGCTTTTGCCCGTGCGTGGCGAGTGGATGAACTTGCCCTCTCCTATATAGAGACCAACGTGGCTGACCTGGCCGCGCCCATTGCCCCTGAAAAACACCGCATCACCCGGTTGCAACGCATTGCGCTTGACCGTGGCCGCGGTTGAGCGGTGCATCGCCGAGGTGGTGCGAGGCAGATGAATGTTGGCTTCGGTCTTGAACAGGTACACCAGGAAGCTGCTGCAATCGAAGCCCTGCTTCACCGAAGCGCCGCCCAATTTATAGGGCGTGCCCAACAGCTCGTGGGCGCGGTCGATCACGTTGTCGATAGTAGGTGGCGGCGCGAATGCCGGGGCACGCTGAAGGTTGGCCGAAGCAGATGAAATGGCGAGCGACAAACTGACAATGAGTAAACAGAAAAATGACTTGTACATGGTGGAAACCGCTGAAGATTAAATACGGAGCGGAATCCTAATGAAACAGCGCGTAACGCAACGCACGGCAAATCCTGCAAGTGCGTAGGAAAAGTCCCAAGCAATCAAAACTCATAAAAGATGAAAGAAATTTCATGCACCAAGCAATGGAATTCAACGCCGAGCGCCCGAATCCGGTGCTATAAATCCAACCACGCACCAAAATGAAACATTTTGGAATAATTTCCTGCGCCATCAGGTGGCACAAGTCGCCTGCCTACAGGGAATTCCTACTCCCCGCGTGGTTGGCAAGACCCTTGCTCTAGCTTGCTCATCGCTCATAGCTGGAAGCTTTCTGATGCTGGTGATCCACCGCCGAATCGCCCCCCAACCCGTCTGGGCCGCAGAGTTGCTGCTGAATTTCGAAGCCCGCAGCAAAAGCCGCCTGCGCTGTTTCAGTGCCGACGGAGAAGACGTCGGCCTGTTTCTGGAGCGCGGCCAACCGCCGCTGCACGATGGCGAATTCCTACAGGCTGAAGACGGACGTGTCGTACGCGTGTGCGCCCGGCCTGAACAACTGCTGCACGTCACCTGCGGCAATGCCTTTGAACTGACCCGCGCCGCCTATCACCTGGGCAACCGCCACGTGGCGCTGCAAGTGGGTGACGGTTGGCTGCGCCTGCTCGATGACTACGTGCTCAAGGCCATGCTCGATCAGTTGGGCGCGACGACCGAGACCATCGAGGCCCCCTTCCAGCCGGAACACGGCGCCTATGGCGGCGGCCACCACCACTCCCGCCATGGCGACGAAGACTTCAACTACCCGCCCAAGCTGCACCAGTTCGGCGTACGCCTATGAACCCAGCCTGGGCGCTGTTGCGTCTGGCCAGTCCGCAGCTGCCGATTGGTGGCTACAGCTATTCCCAGGGCCTGGAAATGGCCGTGGAGCAAGCCCGCGTGACCGACCCGGCAAGTGCCGGGCGCTGGATCAGCGATCAACTGTTGCTCAACCTGGCGCGCTTCGAAGCGCCGCTGCTGCTCGCCCACTGCCAGGCCGCCGCCGAACAGGACTGGCCACGCCTCGCGCAGTTGTGCGAGGAACACCGCGCCAGCCGTGAAACCCGCGAGCTTTATCAGGAAAGCCGGCAGATGGGCTATTCCCTGCACCAGCTATTGAACGGTTTACCGGAGCTGGATGACGCCGCCCGAGAGTTCCTGGCACAGCGCTCCGAACCGCACCTAGCCCTGGGCTGGGCCCTGGCCGCCCGCGCCTGGCAGATCAGCCCGGATGACGCCCTGGCCGCCTGGCTGTGGAGTTGGCTGGAAAACCAATTGGCGGTGCTGATGAAGACGCTGCCTCTGGGCCAACAAGCCGCCCAGCGCCTGACCAGCGAACTGCTGCCGCTGCTGCAACAAGCCCAGCAGGACGCCAGCCAGCTTGACCCCAATCACTACGGCAGCGCCGCGTTTGGCCTGTCCCTGGCGTGCATGGCCCATGAGCGCCAGTACAGCCGCCTGTTCCGTTCCTAGGGCACTTTATCTTGGAGAATCACATGAACACCCAACCCCTGCGCGTCGGCATCGGCGGCCCGGTCGGCTCCGGCAAGACCGCCCTGACCCTGGCCCTGTGCCTGGCCCTGCGTGATCGCTACAACCTGGCGGTGGTCACCAACGATATCTACACCCGCGAAGACGCCGACTTCCTGGTGCGCAACCAGGCCCTGGCGCCCGAGCGCATCATCGGTGTGGAAACCGGCGGCTGCCCCCACACCGCGATTCGCGAAGACGCCTCGATCAACCTCGAAGCGGTCGACCAACTCAACCGTCGCTTTCCCGGTCTGGACCTGATCCTGGTGGAATCCGGCGGCGACAACCTGTCGGCCACCTTCAGCCCGGAACTGTCGGACCTGACCATCTACGTGATCGATGTGTCGGCCGGCGACAAGCTGCCGCGCAAAGGCGGGCCGGGAATCTGCAAATCCGACCTGCTGGTGATCAACAAGATCGATCTGGCGCCGCTGGTAGGCGCATCCCTGGAACTGATGAACAGCGATACCCAGCGCATGCGCGGCGGTAAACCTTTCGTCTTCAGCAATCAGAAAACCGGCGTCGGCCTGGAAGAAATCGTCGCCTTCATCGAACGCCAGGGCTTGCTGACCGCAGCCTGATCAACCCCCACAAGGAGCCTGTCCATGCGCCTCAATACACTTCTCGCTGCCGCAGCCTTGCTGCTCACTCCCGCCCTCGCCTTCGCCCACCCCGGCCATGGCGACAACGGCCTGGTGGCCGGTATCAGCCACCCGCTGGGCGGCATCGACCACTTGCTGGCAATGGTCGCCGTGGGCCTGTGGGCCGCTCAACAAAAAGGCTCGGCGCGCTGGGCGCTGCCGTGCACGTTTGTCGGCACCATGCTGATCGGCGGGATGCTGGGCTTTGAAGGGCTGGAACTGCCGGCGCTGGAAAGCGGGATTGCCGCGTCGGTGCTGGCGCTGGGCCTGGCGGTAGCGCTGGCGGTGCGGCCGCCGTTGTTCGTGGCGGTGGCGGCGACGGCGCTGTTTGCACTGTTCCATGGCGTGGCCCATGGTTTGGAGCTGCCGGACATGTCCAGCCCGTGGGCGTATGCCATAGGGTTTGTGGGTGCGACGGCGGTTTTGCATGCTGCCGGTTATGCCGTGGTGCGTTTCCTGCCGGCGGCGGCTGCGCCGTTGGTGCGGGTGGCGGGTGCGGCTTCGGCGGCGACCGGGGTTTGGTTGCTCGCTGCCTGATTTTCGGTGCTCCTGAGGGCCCCTTCGCGAGCAAGCCCGCTCCCACATTCGACTGCATTCCAACAATGGAACTCGATCGAATGTGGGAGCGGGCTTGCTCGCGAAGGCGGCAGTAAAGACAACACCGATCCCAAGCCTGATACCATGTCGCGCAAACACCCCTGCCGTGACGACGCCAGCCGATGCCCATCGCTCCAAGCTCCGCCCTCAAGCCTCAATTGACCGCCGTGTTGACGCACTTCCACGACCTGATCGTGCCGCTCTGGCAAGGCCCGGGCTGGAATGCCGACCTGGCGCTGCCCTATGAGGCCCTGGACGCCGATCATCGGCCTTTGCCCCCGCAACGCTATCGCGCCATGGCCTGCGCACGGCAGTTGTACCTGTTTGCCAGCCTGATCGGTGAACCCGGCGCAGCCTTTGCCGAGGAGCGCGCCGCCGCGTTGTTCCGTTCCCTGCAACGGCACTTCCACGACGCCGAGCACGGCGGCTGGTTCTACAGCATCGACGCCCACGGCAAGCCGCTGGATAAGCGCAAGGACCTCTACACACACGCCTTCATCATCTTCGCCTGCGCCCACTATTGGGCCAAGGTACGTGAATCGCTGGTGGAATCGGTACTCGACGCCGCCCTGGAAGTGGTCGCCGAACGCTTCGCCACCGGCGACGGCCTGTACGATGCGGTGCTGGAACGTAACTGGTCATCCCTCAAGTCTGGCCCTCTGCAAAACCCGCTGATGCACCTTGCCGAAGGTTTCCTCGCCACGTTGGCCGTGCGGGAGGACGCCGTCACCCAAGACGCGTTGCTGGACCTGGCCAACGCCATGCAGAAGCGCTTCATCGACCGCCAACACGGGGTGATGATGGAAAAACCGCTGGGCGCTGTGGATAACTGGTTTGAACCGGGGCATCAGTTCGAATGGTTCTTCCTGCTGGAATCTTCGGATTTGCTGCGGGGCACACCGTTGCACACATCACTGAGCAAAGCGTTCACCTATGCAGAGCAAAAGGGTGTGGATAACCTGACCGGTGCGGTCAGCGGCATGCTCGCCCTGGACGGCAGCGTGCGCGACGGCACCCAGCGCATCTGGGCCCAGGCCGAATACCTGCGGGCGCTGACCTTGCGGCCCGACAGTGAAGCCGTGCTGCAACGCCAATTGCTGGCGCTGCAACAACGCTTCCTGCACGACAAAGGCTGGAATGAGTGCCTGGATGCCAAGGGGCACGTGAGCCGGCGGGACATGCCGTCGACCACGCCTTACCACTTGGCGACGTGCTACCTGGGCCTTACGCAATCCATTTGCGGTCCCCGGTAAAACTGATCGTCAGCCAGCGGGCCGCATCCGGCTTGCCCAACCCTGTGGATATTTCTTCGCGCAGCCCGTCCAGGGTGGCGACGTTATCCACCGGGTAATCCGCCGGCAGCACCACATGAATCTCGATAAACCGCGCCCGCCCGTGCTTCTGTACGTAGGACACGTAATCATCGAAACCATGCCTGGCCACGACCGCCTCCATCACTTCGCGCACTTTGCCGTCCAGTTGGTCCGGCACAATCCCCAACACGTCGCGTAGCGCCGGGCGCAGGATCTTGAAGGCCGGCGCCAGCATGCTCAACGCCAGCAGGATCAGGATCAACGGGTCCACATACACCGCCCACTGCCCATAGCCCTGGGACTTGAGCAACAGCGCCGCCAGGAAGCTCACCAGCAGCCCCACCGACAGCATCGCGTCCACCAGCCAGCTGATGTTGTCGAACTGGATCAGCGACGACTTGAGCGTGCGATTGCGGTAACGCACGTAGAAGAAATAGGCGAACTCGACGACGGTAAACACCGCCGCATAGATGATCACCAGACCCAACTCGATATCGCGCCCGCCATTGATAATGCCGAACACGCCGTTGAGAAACGCGTAGATGGCGATCAACAGCAGGAAACTGCCCTCGATCAGCAGCACCATGGGCTCCAGGTGCCAGTAGCCGAACTGGAAACGTTCGTTGCTTTTCTTGGCGATCAGCTTGGCCGTGATCAGCATCAGCACCTTGATGGCGGTGGCGATCAGCGAGAAAAAGCCGTCGAATAAAATCGATTGGGCGCCCGACACCACCCCCGTGACAATCCCGGCGATCGCCACGGCGAACATCAGGATGGTCGATTGTTTGAGCAGCGACTGCTCACCTCGGTTACTCACATATCCTCCTGTCAAAACCTTTGAACCGCACAGCGCGGCGGGGTTTTCAGGGGTGGAGTGTACCTTATGTCCTGTTTTGGCCGATTTGCCGCATTTTCCAGGCTGACAAAAACCCTGTGGCGAGGGAGCTTGCTCCCGCTGGGCGGCGAAGCCGCCCCAAAAAAGCCAGGGCCGCTTCGCAGCCCAGCGGGAGCAAGCTCCCTCGCCACAACAGCTCGACGAACTTAGGCCTTGGCGCCACGCTCAATCGCAAACCCGGCCCAGGTCTGGCTCACTGGCATCAGCTCCAGGCGGTTGATGTTCACGTGTGCCGGGGTGTTAAGCACCCAGAAGATCGTATCCGCAATGTCCTGCGGCTGGATCGGCTCGGCACCGGCATAAGTCGCGTCATAACGCGCCTGGTCACCGGCAAAGCGCACCAGCGAGAACTCACTCTCACACAGGCCCGGCTCGATGTTGGTCACGCGCACGCCGGTGCCCTGCAGGTCGCAACGCAGGTTCAGCGAGAACTGTTTGACGAAGGCCTTGGTGCCGCCATACACGTGGCTGCCCGGGTACGGGTAGCTGCCGGCAATGGAACCGAGGTTGATGATGCCGGCGCCACGGCCGTGGGCGATCAAGCGCGGCAACAGCAGGCTGGTGGTGGTCAGCAGGCCCTTGATGTTGGTGTCGACCATGGTTTCCCAATCGTCGAGGCTGCACTTCGGCGCAGGGTCGGTGCCCACCGCCAGGCCGGCGTTGTTGATCAGCCCGCGCAGCGTGGCAAAGGACGGCGGCAGGTTGGCGATCGCCTCTTCCATGGCCTTGCGGTCACGCACGTCCACCACCAGGCCGAGCACTTCGGTCTGCTTGGAAAGCTCGGCGCACAGGGCGTTCAAGCGCTCTGCGCGGCGGCCGGTGAGCACCAGTTTCCAGCCGGCTTCGGCAAAACGGCGGGCACAGGCTTCGCCAAAACCGGAGGTCGCGCCAGTAATAAACAGCGTATCGGACATGGTGTTCTCCTTGCGGGGCTACGAGGTAAAAAATCAGCCAGCAGAATGCCCGGCTGCCGGGCTGGCGGCAACTGATACACGCTGTGGACACAGGTGAATGCCGCTCATGCTGTACGAAATTCAACCAATCGCCCGAAAGCCATACAGGCCGTGGCGTGCAGCCATGTGCGCGCACCTTATCCACAGCCCCGTCCACAGTCTTTGGGGGCAAGTACAAAAGCTGAAAGCCGCGCTACACAAGGCTTTCAGCGCGATTCAAAAAGTTTTTTGCTTGACCTTGCGCAGCCCGTATGTAGCCCGGTTCAAAACAGTGCAACCAGGACGATGGCTCCAGGCCAGTCATTCCGGCCTCTGCGGCACTCTTTCCAGAGTTTAGTCACAGACTTATCCACAGGCCGGAGTGACATATTCCGGTCATATACCTGTGTCTTTAAACAGGTTGACAAACCCCTCGGGTGGTCACGAAAAACTCACTGATCAATAAACAACCACCACGCTGCAAGCCGCGAAAACAAAGGCCTCCAGCCAGCTACTCCCACGTTACCCACAGCCGGTTCCACAGTGCTTGGGGACAAGTCAAAACTGTGACAAAACAGGGATTTGCGGCGGCTATATGTCGCGCTTTGGCAGGTGCCCGGATTTGTTGTCCACAATTTCAGGAAAGCACTGTGGATGATCGTTCCCACGCTCTGCGTGGGAATGCAGGCCGGGACGCTCCGCGTCCCAAAGCGTGACGCAGAGCGTCACAAGAGGCGTTCCCACGCGGAGCGTGGGAACGATCAGAGTTACATCAGTGCCCGCCGAGGTAGGCGTTACGCACCTCCTCATTCACCAGCAGCTCCTTGCCGGTGCCGGTAAGGCGAATCTCGCCGTTGACCATCACGTACGCCCGGTCCGACAAGCGCAGCGCATGGTTGGCGTTCTGCTCCACCAGGAAGATGGTCATGCCGGTAGACGCCAGCTCCCGCAGCGTGGAAAAGATCTGCTTCACCACGATCGGCGCCAGCCCCAGGCTCGGCTCGTCCAGCAGCAACAGCTTGGGCCGGCTCATCAGTGCGCGGGCGATGGCAAGCATCTGCTGTTCACCACCGGACATGGTCATCGCCCGCTGGTTGCGCCGCTCCTTGAGCCGCGGGAACAGCTCGAACATGCGCTGCATGTCTTCGGTGGCGAACTTGTCGCCAATCGGGATGGTGCCCATCAGCAGGTTTTCCTCGACGGTCATGTCGGGGAACACCCGCCGCCCTTCCGGCGACTGCGCGATGCCGTTGGAGGCGATGTAGTGGGACGACTTGTGGGTAATGTCGACGCCGCGGTAGATGATCTGCCCGGACTCGGCCCGTGGCTGGCCAAAGATCGACATCAGCAGCGTGGATTTACCCGCGCCGTTGGAGCCGATCAGGCTCACGGTTTCGCCTTCGTTGATGTGCAGCGAAACTTTCTTCAGGGCCTGGATCGGGCCGTAGAACACGTCCAGGTCTTTCAGTTCGAGGATTGGCTCACTCATACCAGCTCCTCTTCGTCAGCGCCCAGATAAGCCGCGATCACCTTCGGATCATTGCGGATCGCTTCCGGCCCGCCCTCGGCAATCACGTTGCCGTGGTCCAGCACCACGATGTGGTCGGAAATACTCATCACCATGCCCATGTCGTGTTCGATCAGCACCACCGTCAGGTCGTGCTCGTCCCGCAGCAGGCGAATCATCGCGCTGAGGGCTTCGGTTTCCTGGGGGTTGAGGCCGGCAGCCGGTTCGTCGAGGCAGATGATCTGCGGCCGGGTGCACATGGCACGAGCGATTTCCAGGCGGCGTTGCTGGCCGTAGGACAGCTCGCCGGCCAGGCGGTTGGCGCAGTCCACCAGGTCCACCACTTCCAGCCAGTAGAACGCATGGTCGAGGGCATCGCTTTCAGCCTTGCGGTAGCCCTTGGTATTGAGGATGCCCGCGAGCATGTTGCGGTTGACCCACATGTGCTGGGCCACCAGCAGGTTCTCCACCACCGACATTTCCTTGAACAGGCGAATGTTCTGGAAGGTGCGCGCCAAACCCGCCCGGTTCACCAGGTGAGTGCCGCCGAACATCTTGTAGAACACCCGGCTGACGAAGCTTTTCGGCGAGACAAAGTCGGTGGCCTTGAAGCGCTCGCCCAGCAGTTGGATCACGTTGGTCTGCTTGCCGCGCACATTGAGTTCGATCTTGCCGCCGGAGGCTTTGTAGAAACCGGTCAGGCAGTTGAACACGGTGGTCTTGCCGGCACCGTTGGGACCGATCAGGGCGAAGATCGAGTTGCGCTTGACCTTGAGACTTACGTCGCTCAAGGCCTTGATGCCACCAAAGTGCATCATCAGGTGTTCCACGGAAAGAACGACTTCCTTGCTCATGGCGCCACTCCTTTACGTGGGACAACACCGGTACGGCTGATACGAATCAGGCCTCGTGGTCGCCAGATCATCATCACCACCATCAACACGCCGAAGAGCAGCACGCGGTACTCGGAGAAGCTGCGCAGCAGCTCCGGCGCCACCGTCAGCACGAACGCGGCAATCACCACGCCGACGGTCGAGCCCATGCCGCCCAATACCACGATGGCGAGGATCAGCGCCGACTCGAAGAAGGTGAACGACGACGGGTTGACGAAGCCCTGGTAGCTGGCGAAAAACACCCCGGCCAGACCGGCAGTGGACGCGCCGATGGTGAACGCCGAGAGCTTCACCAGCACGTGGTTGAGGCCCATGGAACGGCAGGCGATTTCGTCTTCGCGCAAGGCTTCCCACGCGCGGCCCACCGGCATGCGGGTCAGGCGGTGCTTGATGTACAGCACCAGCAGCACTACCAGGAACAGCACGATGTAGATGAACAGGAATTTGATGTTGGGGTTGTAGTCGATGCCGAAGAACTCGTGGAACGGCACCCCGCCATCCTTCGCCTTGCGCACGAACTCCAGGCCGAAAAACGTCGGCGAGGGCACCGGCATGCCGTTCGGGCCACCGGTAAACGACAGCCAGTTATTCAGCACCAGGCGGATGATTTCACCGAAGCCCAGGGTCACGATCGCCAGGTAATCGCCGTGCATTCGCAGCACCGGAAACCCGAGTATGCACCCCGCCAGCGCCGCACAAATCGCCGCCAGCGGCAGCACCGACCAGAAGCCCAGGCCGAGGTACTGGTAACCCAGCGCCAGGCCATAGGCGCCGATGGCGTAGAACGCCACGTAACCCAGGTCGAGCAGCCCGGCCAGGCCGACCACGATGTTCAGGCCAAGGCCCAGCAACACGTAGATCAACCCGAGGATCACCACGGTCAGCAGGTATTTGTTGGCAAAGAACGGGAACACGATGGCAATCACGATCAACGCCGGGATGATCCAGCGCAGGCGCGACTTGTAGTCCGGCTTGAGCACATGCACACCGGAGCCGGTGCTTTCAAACCCTTGCAGAATCCGCAGGCCCCTTGGGGTTTGCAGGAACAGGCTCATGGCGAACCGGCCGACCATCACGATGGCCACCAGGATGCCGACACGCGCCGGTTGCAGGTTGAAGCTGTAGCCGTCGAGGACCACGCCGACGATCGGACCGAACACGATCAGCGAAATCAGCCCGGCGAGTACCGCATCGACGACACTTTTCTTGATATCGATAGAGTAGGCAGCAGACATAGTTATACCTTCGCCACGAGTGGGCGACCGAGCAGGCCCTGGGGACGGAAAATCAGGATCACCACCAGCAGGGAGAAACTGAACACGTCTTTGTAGTCAGAGTTGATCAACCCCGAGAACAGCGACTCGGAAATACCCAGGATGATCCCGCCCAGCATGGCCCCAGGCAGGGAGCCGATGCCGCCGAGTACCGCTGCGGTAAATGCCTTGATGCCGATGATGAAGCCGGCATAGAAGTCGAACGTGCCGTAGTTCAGGGTGATCAGCACACCGGCCAGCGCGGCCATGGCGGCACCAATCACGAATACGTAGGAGATGACCCGGTCGGTGTTGATACCGAGGATCGACGCCATCTTGCGGTCTTGCTGGGTAGCGCGGCACATGCGGCCGAGCTTGGTGTACTTGATGATGTAGGTCAGCAGGCCCATGCCGACGAACGCGGCCACCAGGATGAACACCTTGGTGTAGGTCAATTGCACGAAGCCGGTGCCGATATCGACTCTCCAGGCGCCGGCCAGCAGCGTCGGGATGCCTTGTTGCTTGGCGCCCTGGGCGATCTGCGCGTAGTTCTGCAGGATCAGCGAAATACCGATGGCGCTGATCAGCGGTGCCAGTCGGGTGGAGTTGCGCAGCGGTTTGTAGGCGACACGCTCGATGACCCAGCCGTAGACGCCGGTGACGACGACGGTGAAGATCAGGGTGCCAAGGATGAGCAGCGGGAAGGATTCGATGCCGAAGTAAGCCAGCAGTGCCAGACTGATCGCCGCGAGGTAAGCGGAAATCATATAAACCTCGCCATGGGCGAAGTTGATCATGCCAATGATGCCATAGACCATTGTGTAGCCGATGGCGATCAAGCCATAGACCGACCCGAGGGTCAGCCCATTGACCAGTTGCTGCAGGAAAATACCATCCATAACGCAATCTCACGCAGTGAGAGCCTGCACACGGGTGCGTGTGTGTGCGGATCTTCTAGGAGGAAAACAGAGGCTCAGCACTCGCCCACTGCAGGAGCGAGCTTGCTCGCGAAAAACCCGAGAGCGACGCATGCATCCAGGATGCCCGCGTCATCGTTGACGTTCTTCGCGAGCAAGCTCGCTCCTACAGAGAGGTCATGCAGTCAGTTCGGATTACTTCTGCTTTTCCAGCTGGTGATACTTGCCATCCTTGTCCCACTGGTAAACCACATAGTCGGAGACTTTCAGGTCGCCCTTGGCGTCCCAGGTCTTCTCGCCCATGACGGTTTTGACCGGGTGGGCTTTCAGCCACTTGGCCGCGTCTTCGCCCTTGTTGGACTTGGCGCCATTGAAGCCAGCGGCCAGGGCCTGGAGTGAAGCATAGGCATACAGGGTGTAGCCTTCAGGCTCGGTGCCACTTTTGCGGAACTCTTCCACCACCGCCTTGCTGTCTGGCAGCAGACGCGGGTCGGCGCCAAAGGTCATGTACACGCCGTCCACATACTGTGCGCCGCCGGCGGTCGCTACCAGTTCGTCGGTGACCACACCGTCATCGGACATGAACTTGACGTCTTTCAGGCCGGCTTCACGAATCTGGCGAACCAGTGGACCGGCTTCCGGGTGCAGGCCGCCGAAGTACACGACATCAGCACCGGTGGAGCGGATCTTGGTGACCAGGGCGCTGAAGTCTTTCTCGCCACGGGTCAGGCCTTCTTCCAGCACCGGCTTCACGCCACGCTTGGTCAACTGCGCCGCGGTGGCGTCAGCCAACCCTTTGCCGTAGGTGTCCTTGTCGTTGATAACCGCGACTTTCTTGCCCTTGAGCACGTCGACAATGTAGTCACCGGCCACGATGCCTTGCTGGTCGTCACGGCCGCACATACGGAACATGGCGGTCATGCCGCGCTCGGTCACTTGCGGGTTGGTGGAGCCTGGAGTGATCGCGATTACACCCGCGTCGTTATAAACCTCGGAGGCCGGAATGGTGTTCGAGGAGCAGAAGTGCCCGACCACACCGATCACTTTGTCCTGGTCAACCAGACGGTTGGCCACGGCCACGGCCTGCTTGGGTTCGCAGGCATCGTCGCCGGCAACCAGCACGACTTTCTCGCCATTGATGCCGCCGGCCTTGTTGATAACGTCGGCTGCCGCCTGGGCACCTGTCATGTACTGCTTGCCAAATGCCGCGTTGGCACCGGTCATCGGCCCCGCTACGCCAATCTTCACATCAGCTTGAGCAAACGCAGAAACACCCAGCGCCGCAGTAACGGCGAGGGCTAGAAAACCTTTCTTGTAAAACGTCTGGGACATGAGTGGTGCTCCGAGGTTTTTGTTGAATTGGCACTGCAGCTTCACTTCAAAAACTTTCGGAGAAAGCCCAGAGCAAGCGTCGTGCCATTACGTTTTTATTATTCAAAAAGACACGGTGTCATTGTTATTGCAGGTTTTTGGGCGCCTTTTGATTGGACGTGCAACCGTCTATCTCAACCAGGTGCAACCATTGGACCTATAAAGTGCAACCCGACCAATCTAGCACTGCAACCCGGCCACTAAACGGCCACCCTTAAACATGTAACAGCGTGCGTAACGGAAGTGCACATTTACAGTGCGTTACTGCTACGACTCGCACCAATACAGATTAGTAGCCGGCTAAGAAAATGCAGGCTTCTGAGGGGTATTTCGTTGATCAGATCACGATCCGCAGGCATTGGCCCGCGTGATACAGCGAGAATCCCGCCTCGTACAAACAGCTGCGCAGGCCCACACCGGCCAACGGCTGCATCGGCGCAAAGGGGATCGGCAGTGCCTGTGGATCCTGGTGACACAGATAATCCGCGAAGGCTTTGCCCACGACACTGCCGGTCGTCACCCCGCGCCCGTTATAACCGGTGACCGCCACCAGCCCGGGCGCCGGCTCGAACAGGCGCATCAAGTGGTCCGGGGTGAACGCGATGCAGCCGGTCCAGGTGCACTCCCACTGCACCGGTTTGAGGTACGGGAAGTAGTGCTGTTGCACCCGATCGGCCCAGGCCTTGAGGAACCACGCGGGTTTCTGGTTGCCGTTGCCCAGGCTGCCGAGCAGCAGGCGGCCTTCGGCGTCGCGGCGGATGCTGCTGAGTACCTGGCGAGTGTCCCAGGAGCCTTGGCCGCCCGGAAGGATTTGTTGGGCGGCGTCGTCGGTCAGAGGGGCCGACGCCACCTGATAGTAATAACCGGGGAAGAAGTTGCGGCGCAGTTCGGTCCACTCGCCTTCGGTGTAGGCGTTCGAAGCGATCACCACCTGTTCAGCCTGCACCGAGCCTTGGGCAGTCTGCACTGACCAGTGCTGGCCCTGGCGTTCCAGTTGGGTGACTGGGGAGTGATCGAACAACTGTCCGCCGAGCCCGACGGCGGCATTGGCCAAACCACTGGTGTAGGCCATCGGGTTCAAGGTGCCGGCCCGCCGGTCGAGCAAGGCGGCAGCAATCTTTTTGGTACCGGTGGCTTGTTCGCATGCAGCGCCGGTCAACAGCTCCACCGGTGCACCGCGACGCTTCCATTGTTCCTCACGACTGCGCAAATCCGCCTCGCCACGGGCGTTGTGCGCCATGTGCAAGGTGCCCTCGCGACGCAGTTGGCAGTCGATGTTGTATTTGTCGATCAGGCTGAACACCAGGGACGGTGCCGCGCCGAGCATGCGGTTGAGCTGGCTGCCCACCGCGGTACCAAAACCGGCTTCGATCTCGTCCGGGGGAATCCACATCCCTGCATTGACCAGCCCTACGTTGCGCCCCGAACCACCGTGGCCGGTGCGATGGGCCTCGAGTACGGCGACACTTTTTCCTTGTTCCAGCAAGTGTATGGCTGCCGACAAACCGGTGATGCCGGCGCCGATCACGCACACATCCACTTTTACCTCGCCCTTGAGCGCGGCACGATCCGGCCGGCCAGGAGTGAGTTGTTCCCACAAGCATGCTTCGCGTAATGCCATTGCCAGACTCCGATGAGACCTAACAAACCACTTTTCCGAATTGTAAATACGGTCAAATGTGGGAGCGGGCTTGCTCGCGAAAGCGGTGGATCAGATAAGCATTCGTTGACTGACACACCGCTTTCGCGAGCAAGCCCGCTCCCACATTGACCTCACTCCGACTTGAGGTATCAGTCGAAGGTAATACCCTGGGCCAGCGGCAGTTCCAGCGAGTAGTTCACGGTGTTGCTCTGGCGACGCATGTACCCGCGCCATGCATCCGAGCCCGACTCACGCCCGCCACCGGTCTCTTTCTCACCGCCAAACGCGCCACCAATCTCCGCGCCGCTCGGGCCGATGTTGACGTTGGCGATCCCGCAGTCACTGCCTACCGCCGACATGAACTGCTCGGCCTCGCGCACGTCAGTGGTAAAGATGCACGAAGACAGGCCTTGTGGCACCGCATTGTTCAGGCGCAGCGCTTCAGCGAAATCGGTATAGCCGACCACATACAGAATCGGCGCGAACGTCTCGGTGCACACCACATCACTCTGCTCCGGCATTTCCACGATGGCCGGCGACACGTAGTAAGCGTTGGGGAACGTGTCTTCCAACTGGCGCTTGCCGCCAAACACCCGGCCGCCTTCGCTCAAGGCCTGCTCCAGGGCGTCCTGCATGTTTTCGAAGCTGTGCTTGTCGATCAGCGGGCCGATCAGGTTGCCTTCCAGCGGATGGCCGATGCGCACTTTGGAATACGCAGCCTTGAGGCGGGTGACGATTTCCTCCTTCACCGACTCATGGGCGATCAAGCGGCGCAGGCTGGTGCAGCGCTGGCCGGCGGTACCGACGGCGCTGAACAGAATCGCGCGCACGGCCATGTCCAGGTCGGCGCTTGGGCCGAGGATCATCGCGTTGTTGCCGCCCAGTTCGAGAATGCTGCGGGCAAAACGTGCAGCGACTTTCGGCGCTACTTCGCGGCCCATGCGGGTGCTGCCGGTGGCGCTGATCAGCGCAACACGCGGGTCATCCACGAGTGCGGCGCCGGCATCGCGGCCACCGATGATCACCTGGCTGAGGTACGGCGGCGCATCGCTGAAGTTCTTCAGTACGCGCTCGAACAGTGCCTGGCAGGCCAGGGCGGTAAGCGGGGTTTTTTCCGACGGTTTCCAGATCACTGCGTTGCCGCACACCAGCGCCAGCGCGGTGTTCCACGCCCATACGGCGACCGGGAAGTTGAAGGCGCTGATCACGCCAACCACGCCCAGCGGGTGCCAGGTTTCACGCATGTGGTGGCCCGGACGCTCGGAGGCGATGGTCAAGCCGTACAACTGGCGCGACAGGCCGACGGCGAAGTCGCAGATGTCGATCATTTCCTGCACTTCACCCAAACCTTCCTGGGTGATCTTGCCGGCTTCCCACGACACCAGCTCGCCGAGGTCGGCCTTGTACTCGCGCAACACGTCACCGAACTGGCGCACCAGCTCACCACGACGGGGGGCCGGCACCTTGCGCCAGGCCTCGAATGCATGCTCGGCGCGACTGACCTGCTGCTCCACCTCGGCGGCGCCTTCCCAGTGCACGCTGGCAATCCGGCTGCCATCAATGGGCGAATGCACGGGTTGTTTACCCGACTGGTACAGCGCCGGGTTTACCCCGAGACGATCAAGCAATGCGGCAACCATGGGTCACTCCTTCAATCTACAAACAGAAATATGCGCCGCCAGCGGTCGCGGCGATCCAGACCTTATTTGTAGCTGGCCCAAGACTTGCCAACAAACGACGATTAGGCGAGATATCATTCCGTTTATTCATGCTAAGAACAAAAAGAGGCGTGCCGTGCTGAATAAAAGACATTTGCCCTCGATCACCGCCCTGCAGTGCTTCGAAGCGGTCACCCGCCACCTGAGTTTTACCCGCGCCGCCGAAGAGCTGAACCTCACCCAGAGCGCTGTCAGCAAACAGGTCGCGCAGCTGGAAGAACTGTTGCAGCACCTGCTGTTTCGCCGGGTGCGCCGCCGCTTGCAGATGACCCCGGCGGGCGATCTGTACCTGGTGGAAGTGCGCAAGATCCTCACCCAGATGGAGATGTCCACCCATTACCTGCGCTCCTACGGCGGCGAGACTGAAGTGCTGCGGGTGTCCACGCCCTACACCTTCGGCGCCCGCTGGCTGGTGCCGCGCCTCAAGGGCTGGCGACTGCGCCATCCGCAGATTCACCTGGACCTGTGCAACGAACAGGAGCCCGACGAGCTGCTGCAAGGCAAGGCCGACCTGGCCTTCTACTTTGGCCAGGGCTCACGGCCCGGCACCGAGAGCCTCAAGCTATTCAGCGAAGAACTGGTGCCCGTGTGCTCACCCGACAGCCTGCCCGCCCAAGCATTTACCGACCCCACGCAACTGAGCGAACTGGTGTTGCTGCAAAACGCCTCGCGCCCGCAAGGCTGGCACGACTGGTTCGCCGCCCAGGGTCATCACACCGAGCACAGCTACCATGGGCCGCGCTTCGAGACCTTTTATATGTGCATTCGCGCCGCACAGGTTGGCTGCGGTGTGGCGCTGCTGCCCAGGTTTCTGGTGGAAGAAGAGCTAGCAGAAGGCAAACTGGTGATCCCCTGGCAGCATGCGATGCCGAGCCAGGATGCGTATTACCTGGCCTACCCCGAGCACTCGGCGGAAGTGCCCAAGGTGCGAGATTTTGTGAAGTGGATGATGGAGCAGGTTGAGTCTGATTGAGGCGCGTCGCCTGCAATACCGCCTTCGCGAGCAAGCCCGCTCCCACATTTGGAACGCATTTCAAATGTGGGAGCGGGCTTGCTCGCGAAGGCGTCAGGGGCCAAACAACAATGCCCAGCTGAAAAAACACTGGCAAAACAGCACAGGTCTATGCGCCACTAGCGCCATTCCTTAATTGTGCGTAAAGGTCGGCGCCCATCGCCGACCCGTCTGGAGATTCCCGTTATGAGCGAGAGTGTGTTTGCCGATCGCATCGTGCAGAACCTGCTCGACACCGACTTCTACAAGCTGACCATGATGCAGGCGGTGCTGCACAACTACCCGAACGTGGAAGTTGAATGGGAGTTTCGTTGCCGCAACAGTGAAGACCTGCGCCCGTACCTGGCGGAGATCCGCTACCAGATCGAGCGCCTCGCCGAGCTGAGCCTGAGCCCCGACCAACTGGGCTTCCTGGAACGCATCAGCTTCATGAAGCCGGATTTCCTGCGTTTCCTCGGGCTGTTTCGCTTCAACCTGCGCTACGTGCACACCGGTATCGAAAACGGTGAGCTGTTTATCCGCCTGCGCGGGCCATGGCTGCACGTGATCCTGTTTGAAGTGCCGATGCTGGCCATCGTCAGCGAAGTGCGTAACCGCTATCGCTACCAGAGCGTGATCCTCGAACAGGCCCGCGAGCAGCTGTATCGCAAGTTCGACTGGCTGACGGCCAACGCCAGCGTCGAAGAACTGTCCGAACTGCAGGTCGCGGATTTCGGCACGCGTCGACGCTTCTCCTACCGCGTGCAGGAAGAAGTGGTGAACGTGCTCAAGCACGACTTCCCCGGGCGTTTTGTCGGCACCAGCAACGTGCACCTGGCCCGCGAGCTGAACATGAAGCCGCTGGGCACCATGGCCCACGAATGGATCATGGCCCACCAGCAACTCGGCCCGCGCCTGATCGACAGCCAGATCGCCGCCCTCGACTGCTGGGTGCGCGAGTACCGTGGCCTGCTGGGCATCGCCCTGACCGATTGCATCACCACCGATGCGTTTCTCAGCGATTTCGACCTGTACTTCGCCAAGCTCTTCGACGGCCTGCGCCACGACTCCGGTGACCCGGTGCAATGGGCCGAAAAGGCGATCGCCCACTATCACAAGCTGGGGATCGAGCCCATGAGCAAGACCCTGGTGTTCTCCGACAGCCTGTCGCTGCCCAAGGCGCTGGAGATTTTCCGCGCGCTGCGTGGTCGGATCAATGTGAGCTTCGGCATCGGCACCAACCTGACCTGTGATATTCCAGGTGTGGAACCGATGAGCATCGTGCTTAAAATGACTGCCTGTAATGGCCAGCCCGTCGCGAAGATTTCCGATGAAGCGGGCAAGACCCACTGCACCGATCCGAACTTTGTCGCCTATTTGCGCCACGTTTTCAAAGTACCTGCCCTACCCAGCAAGGAGTGAATCATGCAAGCCGTACAGCGCGAGATTGCTGAACAGCTCAAGGTCCAACCACCGTTCAAGGACCAGGCCGCCCTTGAGGCGGAGGTCGCCCGGCGCGTTACCTTTATCCAGGATTGCCTGCTCAATTCAGGCCTCAAGACGTTGGTGCTGGGCATCAGCGGCGGCGTCGACTCCCTGACCGCCGGCCTGCTGGCCCAGCGTGCAATGCAAGAGTTGCGGGCTGCCAAGGGTGACGATGCGTACCGCTTTATCGCGGTGCGCCTGCCCTACGAAACCCAGTTCGACGAACACGACGCCCAGGCGTCCGTGGACTTTATCGAACCCGACGAACGCCACACAGTGAACATCGGCCCGGCGGTGAAATCCCTGGCCAATGAAGTGGCGGCGTTTGAAGGCAAGGCCGCAGTCTCCCGGGACTTCGTGCTGGGCAACACCAAGGCGCGCATGCGCATGGTGGCGCAGTACACCATCGCCGGCGCGGCCGGTGGTTTGGTGATCGGTACCGACCATGCGGCGGAAGCCTTGATGGGCTTTTTCACCAAGTTCGGTGACGGCGCCTGCGACCTGGCACCGCTGAGCGGGCTGGTGAAGAACCAGGTGCGCGCGATTGCCCGGCACTTTGGTGCTCCGGAATCGCTGGTAGAGAAGATCCCGACGGCCGACCTGGAAGACCTTTCGCCGGGCAAGCCGGACGAAGCGTCCCATGGCGTGACCTATGCCGAGATCGACGCGTTCCTGCACGGCGAGCCGGTGCGCGAGGAAGCCTTCAAGATCATCTGCGACACCTATCGCAAGACCGAGCACAAGCGAGTGATGCCGTTTGCACCCTGATCTGACGTAGCGGCTCATTCTGGCAAAAGGGCTTGTTGTGGTGAAGGAGCTTGCTGTGGTGAAACAGAGCTTGCTGTGGTGAAAGAGCTTGCTGTGGCGAGGGAGCTTGCTCCCGCTGGGGCGCGAAGCGGCCCCTGAAACCTGCTTACTGCTTTTTCTGATGCTACGCGGTGAGCTTATTGGGGCTGCTCCGCAGCCCAGCGGGAGCAAGCTCCCTCGCCACAAGAGCAGCCTGCCTACAGGCAAAAAAAGCGCCCCGAAGGGCGCTTTTTTTTGCCTGAAGATTGCTTACTTCAGGGTCACAGTGCCTTTCATCATCGAGATGTGGCCTGGGAACGAGCAGAAGAACGCGTAGTCAGTGCCTGCCGCCAGCTTCGACACATCGAAGGTCACGGAGTCTTTCTCGCCGGCACCGATGATCTTGGTGTGGGCGATGATGCGGGTGTCGCCGTCTTTCAGGTAGTTCTTGTCGATACCGGCGGCCATGCCGTCGCTGGCGATGCCAGGCATGTCGGCGGCGGAACTCAGCACCCAGTTATGGCCCATGACGTTTTTCGGCAAGCTGCCGGAGTGGGTCAACTCAACGGTGAACGTCTTGCAGCTCTTGTCGATTTCGATGGCCTTGGTGTTGAAGGACATCTGGTCAGTGGAGTCGACAGTGACCTTGCACTCTGCAGCAAGCAACTGGCCGCTAGCCAGAGTCAGCAGGGAAACAGCAACGAGTTTGGCAAACATGTGAATCTCCAGGGCAGGGTTTAAAAAACGCATATTGCGACAAGGGTGCCTGAGTCAGGCAGGACTTCATATGATCTGTATCAACAGATTGTATACAACTTTAGGCTATCAGACTCATCGACACAATCTACCGGCCAAAGTGCGGGTGCCGGCCTATGATCGGTCCATCACCCTTCCGGAGTCCCAGCCATGCACCTCAATAGCCTGTTCCGCAGCCTGCTTGCCGCGTATGCCTGTGGTGCCAGCGGCACCTGCGAAACACCTCAACGCGAGGTTTAATCCTTTGAGAGACGCAAGCCAGCCTTTACTCTTTAGCCACAACTGAGTGGAGTCAGGTATGTCCTTGAAGTCTGTCTGTGTGTTTTGCGGTGCCAGCAGCGGCACCAACCCGGCCTACCGTGAAGCAGCCGTGGCCCTCGGGCGCGCGCTGGCGGAGCGCAAGCTGACCCTGGTGTACGGCGGCGGCGCCGTGGGCCTGATGGGTATCGTCGCCGATGCGGCGCTGGAAGCCGGCGGCGAGGTGATCGGAATTATTCCCGAAAGCCTGAAAAACCTCGAAATCGGCCACAAAGGCCTGACCCGCCTGGAGGTGGTCGACGGCATGCACGCCCGCAAGGCACGCATGGCCGAGCTGAGCGACGCCTTTATTGCGCTGCCGGGCGGCCTGGGCACCCTGGAAGAACTGTTCGAAGTCTGGACCTGGGGCCAGCTCGGCTACCACGGCAAACCGCTGGGGTTGCTCGAAGTGAACGGCTTTTACCGCAAGTTGACCGATTTTCTTGATCATATCGTCGGCGAAGGCTTCGTCCGGGCACCGCATCGTGCCATGCTGCAAATGAGCGAATCGCCGGCTGAGCTGCTTGACGTACTGGATGCCTGGCAACCGCTGGTCCTGCCCAAATGGGTGGACCAAAAACCCGATTAACCCTTGGGACGCGATTAAAGGCAGAATACGCGCCGCTCAACCTCACCTTCGACCCCAGAGGATCGCCCATGGCAAAACCTAATTACTCCTTCGCCAAACGTCAGAGAGACTTGGCCAAAGAGCAGAAGAAAGAGGAAAAGCTGCAGCGCAAGAAAATTGCAGCCGACGAAGAAGCCGGTGCACTGAACCCGGATGCTGAAGGTACAGTGGCTACAGACGAAACCGAAGCACCGAAAGACGCTGAATAGGTGATCGTTCCCACGCTCCGCGTGGGAATGCATCCTGGGGCGCTCCGCGTCCCGATTTGAGATATGTGCATTACTCCAGCGGCATCACCGTCACCCGCACTTCCGGGTCATGGCTCCCTCCCCCCAGAATCACCCCCCGCAACGGCGAAACATCGGAAAAGTCCCGGCCCCAGGCCAGGGTGATGTGTTCCAGTGCCGGCTGCACATTGTTGGTCGGGTCAAAATCCACCCAACCCGACACCGGGCAAAACACCGACACCCACGCGTGGGACGCATCCGCGCCGATCAACCGTGGTTGGCCGGGCGGTGGCTGGGTCAGCAGGTAACCACTGATATACCGCGCCGCCAGGCCCCGGGAACGCAGGCACGCGAGCATCAGGTGGGCGAAGTCCTGGCACACGCCGCGCCGGCGCTCCAGCACTTCCACCAACGGCGTGGCGACCTGGGTGGCTTCGGCATCGAAAGTAAATTCGCTGAAGATCTTCTGCATCAGCGCCTGCACACCCAACAGCAACGGACGACCGGCCGGGAAACAGTCTTCGGAGAACTCGACGAAGCTTTTCTTCAAATGCACATAGGGCGATTCGAACCGATAGCGGCACGCCTCGATCACTTCGGCCGACAGCGGCTGGCTGCTGTAGGTCAGGCCGTTGCGGGTCTGGTCCCAGGCCGGCGACAGGCTGAAATCCAGCAGCGGCCGCGCCAACACCTCCACTGTCAGCCCGGCGTTCACCAGCAGTTCATCATGGGGCCGCTCGAATGCCAGCCGGGTGATCGGGTTGCCGAACACATCCAGTTCATCCCGGCGCGAGGTCGGCTCGGGGCTGATCTCCAGTTGCTGCGAGCTGCAGCGCTGCCAGGCGCAAGGCCGCGGCCACAGGTGCGCCAGCTGCTGGGCCAGGGACACCGGGCTGTCGTAGTGGTAGTGGGTATCGTGGAAAATCTGGTAGCGGGCACTCATCACACAGACACCGTTTGCTGGCTGACATCGTCCACATGGGCAAAATGGCGCAAGGCCAGGCGGTCGGAGACTTGCCCACTTTCATCGGCCACCGCTTGCAGCAGGTCGGCCAGGCCGTCCAGCGCAGCGCGCACACTGGACTCGCCGAACAGCGGATTCTCCAGGCAGCCCAGGTCAAAGCGCGCCAGGCGCTCCACCAACGGCGCCAACCCGGTTTCCCGGGGCACGCCGAAATCGTCATTCAAGCGGCGCAAGGTGCGGCTCACCAGTTTCAGCTGGAACAGCACTGCGTGGGGGTTTTGCTCATCCAGCAGCAACAGGTCCAGCACCGGAATCAGCTGCGGTACCGCGAGGTAGCGCGAACGATAGGTGATGCTGCTGTTGCCCAGTTCCAGCAACCACTCCAGCCCGGCCTGATCGAACACCGCCACGCCGCGCAGGAACGCCGCCAGGCTGCTGCTGAGAAACTGCAGGCGCTCGATGCGCCGGCCCATCATCAGGAAGCGCCAGCCTTCGTCGCGGGTCATGTCGTCAAGGGCAAAGCCCGACAGCGCGGCCAGGGACATCACCAGGCGGTTGAGGAAATCCAGCAGTTCGCCGAAGTCCGGCTCTTCGCTTTCCAGTTCCAGGGCTTCGCGCTGCAACTCCACCAGCGCCTGCCAGTTTTCCCGGGACAGCTTGCCGCGCACCTGGGACGCCGCCCACTGCAAGCGCTGCAAGTTGGCCCGCAGGCTCGAGGGCCAGTCATCACCGAGCAACGCCGCCTGAAGCCGCTCAGGCAACTCGCCCTCCTCCGGCAACAGTCGCAGGTTCTCACCCAGTTCAACCGCCGCCTGCAGCGCCAGCGGGTCGTCTCCGTCGACATAGCGGGCGAGGACGATCCGCAACCAGCGCGCACTGTCATCACAGCGCTCGCAATAACGGCCAAACCAGAACAGGTTTTCCACCACCCGCGACGGCAGGTACGGATCACGTCGCACCAGGTCATGGGCGCCGATGGCCCGCTGGGCGCGCCATTGCTCGGTGCCATGAGCGCGTTCGCCGAGCACCCAGGTGTCCTTGCTCGCACCGCCGCGCTGCATCGACACCACTTCGGCATCGGCATCGGCGGCCACACGGGTCAGGCCACCGGGCAGTACCCGATAACCGTCGGCGCTGGCTACGGCGTACACACGCATGCCGATGGCGCGGTGCTGAAGGTGATCGTCAACGGTTTGCCAGACCGGCGCCTGGGACAACTGCGCAAGTTCCTGGGCGACATAGGCGTAAGGCCGCGCGCGCATGCGCTCAGCCAGGGCCTCGCGTTGTTCGTCGTTCAAGTCGCGGCCAAATACCGGGGTGAAGCTTTGCGACGGAAACGCCGGCTTGATCAGCAGTTCCGGCAGTTTCTCCAGGGCTTCGGCCAGCACCGGCGGCTCACCGCACCACCAGGTGGCGATGGACGGCAGGATCAGTTCTTCGCCAAACAGGAATTGATTGATCTTCGGCAGAAATCCCAACAGGCCAGGGGATTCCAGCACGCCACTGCCCAGGGCGTTGGCCACCAGCACATTGCCCTGGCGCACGGCATCCAGCAGGCCGGGCACGCCGAGGGCCGAGTCGGTGCGCAGTTCCAGCGGGTCGCAGAAATCGTCGTCCAGGCGGCGCATGATCGCGTGCACCCGGCGCAGGCCGCTGAGGGTCTTGAGGTACACCGTGGCGTCGCGCACGGTCAGGTCGCCGCCTTCCACCAGCGGGTAGCCAAGCTGGCGGGCGAGGTACAGATGCTCGAAATAGCTTTCGTTGAAACGGCCCGGGGTCAGCAGCACGATCAGCGGTGGCTGGTCGTCGCTCGGCGCCTGGCGGGCCAGGGTTTCCTGCAAGGTGCGGAAGAACCCGGTGAGGTGCTGCACCTGCAAGTCGCGGTAAAGGTCCGGGAAGGCGCGGGACACGATGGTGCGGTTTTCCAAAGCATAACCGGCGCCGGACGGGGCCTGGGTCCGGTCGGCGGTGACCCACCAGCGGCCATCCGGCGTACGCGCCAGGTCCACGGCGTACAGGTGCAGGAACGCGCCGTCGGGCGGCTGGATGCCCTGGCACGGCCACAGGAAATTGTTATGGCCGAACACCAGTTCTGCCGGCAGCAAGCCTTCGGCGATCAGGCGTTGCGGGCCGTAGAGGTCGGCCAGTACTGCATTCAGCAGGCGCGCACGCTGGGCGATGCCGGCGGCAAGTTGCTTCCATTCATCGGCGGCCAGCACGTGGGGCAGCAGGTCCAGCTCCCAGGGACGATCGGCGCCCTTGGGGTCGGCGTAGACGTTGTAGGTCACGCCGTTTTCCTGGATCTGCCGAGTCAGCAAGGCTTGGCGCTGGGCCAGTTGCGCCGGGGTGCTGCGTTGCAAGTGATCGAGCAGCCGCTGCCAATGGGCGCGAACCGCGCCGCTGTCGTCCAGCAGTTCGTGATAAGTGCCCGCGGTCAGCGGGTAACGGTCGAGCAAGTCGGGCATGGAACGCTCGGCAGAGGCAAGGGAAGTCAGATTAATTTACAAACACTGCAAATCCAGTGTGCAAGC